>CAMQBR010000007.1 GCA_946999045.1 uncultured Prevotella sp. | reverse complement strand
TATGCTCAAGAAGTTCAATAACAACATCCCGAGTCTAAACGCATCTTTTCTTTATGGTAGCGTTAGGGCTTATTCCTTCAAGCGGAGCTCGCAAGGTTTGGCATTCTGCCGTATTATTTTTTTTGACTCATGCAGCCCTGCGCCATCCGCTTGTGATAGACGACAAAACCACGACGTTCCCAATGAAACAACTTGATTCGGTTAAGGAATCCGATTGCAGAAAACGTAAACTACACCATCAAAAGGGTTGAAATCGTAGCTGCGTGCCAATTTGGACAGGCGAAGTATTGCCTGACGGCATGTTCACGCAAGTGCGACGACCCCGACAACATTTGTTTAGTTGAGTGCAAAAACAACGTTTTCCAGGTAAAGGTATTAAAAACAGGAAAGCCACGCAAAAGCGGCTAACGCTGGATGCTTACATAGAACCTGTCTTAATGTCCTATTGATATAAACGCAACAACCTCCTCGCTTTGAAATATTTCAAAACAAGGAGGTTGTTGTGTTTAAGAATATTTTGTTTTTCTACCAAAAGGGTAGGGTAGTAGTGTGGTTATTTAACCAATACAACTAAATATTTACTGGTACTCCAAAATATTTCAGGATTAGTAATTGTTAGTATATACTGCTTGTTGGCATCGCGTTGTAGGCTATAACTACTTGAAGGGTGCATAGTTAAAATTTTGGCATACTTAGAGTATAGTTTTATTTCCTTGTCAACACGAATGTCAATCTTTGTGAAGTAGTTCTTGTTAAAGTTAGACTGTAATACTTTATCACCCTCAATAATGCGTTGCTCTTTCAGCTCTTTGTGAGTTCCGAAAACAAACCATGCCGTGTTGAGCTGCTTATCTTGACTGTTAATAACTTGTGTTTTGTGCGAATTCTCGTTAGCTAAGTTGTTTACATTGGTATTAAGGTTGTTAATAGTCTCATCCAATTCGGTAATATGAATGTCCTTAGCATCCAATTCTGCACGCATGGTTTGCAGCTGTTTGTCTTTCTCTTCTAACTGTTTAGCCAAGTTTTCAATAGATTTTTGCAAAGCATCACTCTTAAAAGAACTGGTTTTAAGTTTGTTACGGAGTTTAGCAATTAATGCTCTATTGCGTTGCATGGTAGAAGCGATAAATTTGATATTCTCTCTAATTTGCTGTTCACGACTGACTCCTTCGCCATCTTTTGCTATAGTAACGCGCTTTTCGGCTTCGTTAATTTCATTAAATCCGTCTTGTATCTCGTTAAGTGTTCCCAGCATATCATTGATTTCAGAATCTTTCTGACTGATAATTTGCTGCAACGAATCGTTTTGTGCTGTATTGTCTATCACTACATTTTTTTTGTTATGTTGGCAGCCTGCCATTGATAAGGCAAGCACAAAAATAACAGTGGTATTAAGTAACTTTTTCATACTTCTATGGATTTTGGTTTCTTATTCTTGATTTTACCTGCCACAACGATAACAATTTCGCCTCGTGGAGCAGTTTCGTTAAAATGATTAATTACTTCTTTAAGTGTTCCTCTTATGCTTTCTTCGTGCACCTTTGATATTTCTCTGGCTACACTAATTTGGCGTTCTGAACCGAAAATATCGGAAAATTGTTGTAGCGTTTTTATCAAGCGGTAAGGCGACTCATAGAAAATCATGGTGCGAGTTTCATTGCACAACGATTCTAAATGTGTTTGTCTGCCTTTCTTTTGTGGAAGAAAACCCTCAAAGCAAAAGCGGTCGCAGGGTAATCCTGAAGAAACAATGGCTGGGATGCAAGCTGTGGCTCCAGGCAAAGTTTGTACAATGATGCCAGCTTTGGCTGCTTCGCGTGCCAGAAAAAAACCAGGATCGCTAATGCCAGGTGTACCAGCATCACTGATAAGTGCAATGGTTTGCCCCGCCTTTAGTCGCTCAACAATGCCTGACGCTGTGCTATGTTCGTTAAATTTATGGTGCGACATTAAATGATTTTTTATATCATAATGCTTTAAAAGCTTGCCAGAGGTTCTGGTATCTTCTGCCAAAATAAGGTCGGCTTCCTTGAGAACACGAATGGCTCGCATTGTCATATCTTCCATGTTTCCCACTGGCGTGGGTACAATATATAGCATTCTCGTATTTTTTTTGACAAATATAGTTAAATTATCAAGACAAACAAAAAAACGGTTTATTTCTTTGCAATTTTTAAATGCTATTCGTATTTTTGCAAATATTGAGGCTTGTCCTCTGCAATTATATTTAGGTTGGTTCTATAAATTACTACCCTATATAGTAACAAATAAAGATTAATTTATAGAAGCAGCCTTTAAATATATAGCGTGTTATTTGGTATCATCTTGTTTTATAATTAAAAATGATGGATTATGTGGTAGGCGAGACGCATCGCCTAGGAAGAATAGAAGTGATATGTGGATCAATGTTTTCAGGTAAAACAGAAGAATTGATTCGACGTATGAAGCGTGCAAAAATTGCTAAACAGCGGGTGGAAATATTTAAACCATCCATGGATACACGCTACTCGGAAGAGGATGTGGTGAGTCATGATCAGAATGCTATTCCGTCTACTCCCATAGATTCCTCTTCGGCTATTTTGCTTTTAACTACAGATATTGATGTAGTATGTGTCGATGAGGCGCAATTTTTAGATCAGGGATTGATAAATGTTTGCAATGAATTGGCTAACAAAGGGGTAAGAGTAATTGTGGCAGGACTGGATATGGACTTTCAAGGAAGGCCGTTTGGGCCTATTCCAGAATTGTGCGCCATTGCTGATGAGGTAACCAAAGTGCATGCTATTTGTGTGAAATGTGGTGCCTTAGCCTATATTAGCCATCGCTTGGTGGCAAACGATAAACGGGTGCTGTTGGGTGAAATGCAAACATACGAACCGCTTTGTAGAGATTGTTACCAAAAAGCATTACAGGAGGAAGAAATGCCCAAATAGCTTTAAGTAGGTTTTATAAATTATCATTGTATATACAGTGAGTTAAATCTATGAGATACTTTTTGTTATCTTTTGGCTTCTTTTTATAAAAGACTGTATTACCTCAATAAATCAAACAAGTTAGATTGTAGTTGGCTTGTACCGTTTTTCAGCTCAAAAATAGTCCCAAAATCTAATAAAGCCACTTTATAGAACCAGCCTATAGTGTATTTCAAAGTAACTACAATAGATGGCTAAAATACAAAGAAAACTTATCAAAACAGAAAGAGCCTATGAGACAAGAAATTACATTTGATAAATTTATACGTATATCAGGTGTTATATTGCTGATTTTAACCGTATTGTATTTGGTTGATTATCTAAGTGGAGTACTGCTTCCGTTCTTTATAGCATGGCTGTTGGCGTATTTGTTGTATCCGTTGGTAAAGTTTGTACAGTATAAAATGAGGGTAAAGATTAGGGCTTTGGCTATTATTATCACCATATTGGCTGTAGTAGGAGTGATAGCTGGAGTGGTATATGCCATTATTCCTTCGATGGTAGAGCAGGTAGAAAAGTTGCAAACTATTTTGAATAATTGGATTAGTCAAACTACTCATAGCAATAACTTTTGGGCTTATTTGTCTAAATGGATAGAGAATAACAGAGGTGAGATACGTCAGTTTATGTCAAGTAATGATTTTGGTGAGATAGTAAAAGATACAATGCCCAAGTTGTTTAGCATATTAGGGCAAACGGCAAGTGTTATTATTAGTATTGTAGCTTCACTGATGACGTTGATGTATACATTCTTTATATTAAACGATTACGAGTTTTTAACGCACAATTGGATAAGGATATTCCCTAAAAAACATCGTCCTTTTTGGTTGGAATTGATGCAAGATGTAGAGTGCGAATTGAATAAATACATTAGAGGACAAGGACTTGTATCGCTGATATTAGGTATTTTGTTTGCCATTGGACTAACAATTATCAATTTTCCAATGGCCATTGCTTTAGGCATTATGGTGGGAATTCTGAATTTGGTGCCGTATCTCCATACGTTTGCAATTATTCCTATGGCATTTCTTTCTATATTGAAGGCAGCAGATACGGGGCAGAACTTTTGGATGGTGTTTGGTGTTGCACTACTTGTTTTACTCATCGTCCAAATTATAAGTGATATGGTTGTGGTGCCAAAGGTAATGGGTAAAGCTATGAATCTGAACCCCGCTATCCTTCTTTTGTCGTTATCTGTATGGGGTACCTTGTTGGGCTTCATAGGGTTAATTGTTGCTCTTCCGCTTACAACGCTTATTATTGCTTATTGGAAAAAGTATGTTACTCGTGAGAAAAAACAGGAAGTATTAACGCAGAATAAAAAATCTAAATAAGTTAAATAGTGTAAATATAAAAAAAATCATAAACAGATACTCTTGTATTTCAAAAATTATCTATACCTTTGCAATCGCTTTTGAGAAAGAAAGCACAATGGTTTGACTCGCTAGCTCAGTTGGTAGAGCACAACACT
Organism: uncultured Prevotella sp.; assembly: GCA_946999045.1. Taxonomy (GTDB): domain Bacteria; phylum Bacteroidota; class Bacteroidia; order Bacteroidales; family Bacteroidaceae; genus Prevotella. The sequence goes on along the minus strand of CAMQBR010000007.1, from coordinate 64,067 downwards.
TTTAATGTTGGGGTCATGGGTTCGAACCCCATGCGAGTCACAAAGTACTAAAAAGAGGATTTCAGCAATGAAGTCCTCTTTTTTCGTTTATACAAGCCACTTGTTAGATAAATGGCACATTTAGAGGAAGTTATGCTAAATGTTGAACCTGCGGCTAACAGGACGTAACGGGAAATAAAAAGCCCTATCGGGAACAAAATGTGTTACCAATATGTGTTACCACCTCCAAAAAAAATGTGTTACCACTTGTACATGATGACCCAAAAATTACTCCTTTAGCCGCTAATATCAGAAAATTTTAGATGATATATATAATATAGGGGGGATTCTTTCTGCGAATAAAGGGAAAGCATTTCACATGATAATTGGAGAATTTAAGGAGCTGGCTATTATGTTATGTATAAGTTGTCGTGAGGAAATGAATAAAGGGCGTGCAATGAATTTAGATGAACCTTACAATGCTGTCAGCGCACATTTGGCAAAAGTTAGTTTGAATAGTACAGACCCCGTTTTCATGTATGAAGGACCGATACCGAAGATTCTCATCATGTGAAGCAGCAAGAATACAGTCATTCTCTGACACATTCAAATTAGATTCGGTATCACAGACAAGGCAGTATAAAGCAATAGGAAATGCAATTCCGCCCGTCATGATGTGGTACGTTGCTAAAGCTTTGCAATGCACAATTCATAATATTAGTTGACGAGTTGACAGCTTAAAATTAAAAAGTCTATTTACTTGTGAACCTAAGAACTCGTGAACTTGTCAACTATCTTCAAAAATTCCTGCCGTTTTTTCCAAAAAATATTTTTTGTTCGCAAATACCTCCGTATTTCAGAAGTCTGTACAAAGTATTGGTTATCAATAGAGTAAGAAAATAAAGAGCATTGCAGAAAATGGTTTCTCGCATTAAAGGGGCTCTTAAGTGGTCTTAAAGAGGCTCTTTTATGCCCTTAAAGGATACAGACAAGCAGGCTGAAACAATGAAATAGCAACCAATTTCGCCCATTTGGGATGATTTGGAAGCAAAAAAATATAGCCTATGATGAGCGGATATATAGCGGTAAGCAGGAAAGAGGGTGCGCAAAGCGTGCCAAGTTTTTCTATTTTGATTTTTTTATTTGTAAAGAAAAGAGAAGAGGTAATTTGAGTTTACAAGTTACGAGTTTATAGTTTCTAAGTTCACGAGTCAATAGTCTCCACCTGCCTGTTCTCCCTACCTTAAGTGGAGTTATGTTAAGATTTTCTTTTCGTTCTCTCTTCTTTTCATTTCTCGATAACCTTAAGTTGTTAGTTTTCTTGTACTATCAGCAGTGCTATTTGCTTTGCCTGTTGGCTTGTTATTAGTGTTCTTTAACTATACCTCCGCCTTGCCTGAGCTCTACTATAACGGCTGTATATCATTGCAAGTGTTGACGTTGGTGTTTGATATAACTTTCTTGTATATTGTTGTCTTTTTAGTTGAGAAGCGTGAATATTTTCTTAAAAATAAGCATTGAACTTGGTAATCACCTCACAATCCACATAAATTAGGATTGAAAAAAAATGAAGATTATCATAATTTTGCAGCGGAAAATAAAAAGAAAAAGTTTGATAAAAAACTACAGCGAATAAATTATACATACAAATTATATTTAAGCATGAGGTTTTATACTATTTTACTGAGTTCATTGTTAGCAACCACAGCAGCAATGGCAGAACAAACAGACTCTATCAAAGTAGGAGCTGATTTGAAGGAAGTGTCGGTTATTGGATTTAAGCAGGACAGAGCTGCCTTATCTCCTATATCACAATCGGAAGTGGGCGAACGATTTATACAAAACAATCAGATTGATAATTTGAGAGAGTTGAGTGGAAAGTTTGCCAATTTCTTTATTCCCGATTATGGCTCTCGTCAATACACACCTATTTATATAAGGGGCATTGGTGCTAAAAACAGTACTCCTGGAGCTGGTGTATATGTAGATGGTATGCCTTTCTTTGATCGTTCGGTACTGGATATGGACCTCTTTGGCATTAGTAAAGTAGAGGTGTTGCGTGGTCCGCAAGGTACTTTGTTTGGTCGCAACTCTATGGCAGGACTTATTAATGTGTATACTTATTCGCCATTAGAATATCAAAACACCATGGCAAAGATAAGTTATGGCTCGTATAATGATTTGCAAGTTATGGCTTCTACTTTTAACAAACTTTCTGATAAGTTAGGAATTTCTTTTTCTGGTAACTATCATTACTGCGATGGTTACTTTGAAAATACCTTTCTTCATAAGAAAGCAGACCTTATGAGTAATGGAACATTGCGCTTAGGACTGGCTTGGCAGCCTTCTGAAAAATGGCTTATGCGCTATAATGTAAGTTTAGACCATACCGAACAAGGCGGGTTCCCGTACGCTCCATATGATAGCAAGAGTGGTAAGTTAGGCGATGTTAGCTATGATGAGGCTTCTGGTTATCGACGGTTTGTATTGACTACTGGTATGAACTGGCGTTACACAGGAAAGATATTTGACTTTGATAGTCAGACATCTTTTCAATATAGCAAGGATAATGTGCATATGGATCAAGACTTTTCCAAGCTACATCTTTTTTATGTTACCATGCCTTTGCACCAAAAAATGCTGAGCCAGGAGTTTACATTTCGTTCTAATACCAATTCACGTTATCATTGGATAGCGGGTGTATTTGCCTTTGCACAGAAGAATGATTATACTTCTTCGATATCATATTATACCAGCAAAAATCCTATGCACGCCCCTTTTATAAAAGATAACAGCAATAAAATACCTACAGAGGGTATTGCTGCTTATCATGTTTCTAAGTTTGATATTTACAAAGGTTTGTCGGCTTCTGTTGGATTACGTTACGATTATGAGACATCTAAGGTAAATAACAAAACCTATTGTACGATAACAGGCAAAGGAAATATTCCTGCTAAGTTGATAGACAATTATGAAAGCAAGTTGCATTATAGTCAACTTACTCCACGTTTTACCTTGCAACAACAGTTTTCTGCAGACAAAATGGTTTATGCAACCGTGGCACGTGGATACAAAGCAGGTGGATTTAATGCCACAAAGGAAACTGAAACCGATCGTACCTATGCTCCTGAATATACATGGAACTATGAGGTTGGAACCAAATTAAACTTTTTTGATGAGAAATTATCATTTGAGGCAAGTGCCTTTTACATTGACTGGAAAGATCAACAACTTAGCTTTATTATTCCTGCTAAGGGGCAAGTAGTGCGCAATGTTGGTCATTCAGACAGTAAAGGCTTTGAAGTAGCATTGGCTGCTAAGCCTTTCAAAAACTTTGTTTTGCAGGCCAATTACGGTTATACCTACGCTCGTTTTCTTTCTGCTATGACAGGTAAGAAGCGAGATTTTACAGGCAATATATTACCATTTGTACCTCGTAACACTCTTTCGGTTAATGTCAACTATGCTGTCTATCATATAGGATTTATTGATAAGTTGATGTTTAATGCCAATGTTACAGGTGTTGGAAAGATATATTGGCGTGAGGATAACCAAGTATATCAGCCATTTTATAGCTTGCTCAATTTGAAATTGGCTGCTACTAAAGGCAACTTTACGTGGGAACTGTGGTCGAAGAATACAACTTCTACCAATTATATGGCTTATTATTTTAAGAGTTCAAGAGAGTACGGACAGCAGGGTAAACCTTTTTGTATAGGCACATCTTTAGTTTATACTCTGAAATGAAATCAAATACAAACGTACTAACAACATTCTTTTGTTTGTATATTGCACAAGCAGTGCCTATGAGTTTTTTCTCAACGACACTGCAAGTGTTAATGCGTGAACAAGCTTTTTCGCTTACCTCTATAGGTATGTTGCAGCTTATTAAAGTGCCATGGATATTAAAGTTTCTGTGGTCGCCATTGGTTGACAGGCATTGTATGAATGTAAAACAGTATAAATGCTGGATTATTTCATCCGAAATTGTTTATGCAGTTCTTATTTTGGGGGTAGGTTTACTACGCTTACAAACTAATATCCATTTGATTATTATACTGGTATTTTTATCGCTTATAGCCTCTGCTACACAAGATATTGCTACCGATGCCCTTGCTATATTGTCAACCCACAAGCAACAAAAAAGTATGGTTAATAGCATACAGTCTATGGGTAGCTTTGGAGGGAGCTTGTTAGGCAGTGGAATTTTGCTCATGGTATTGCAGCATTATGGCTGGAATATCGTTACGCAATGTCTGTCGGTTTTTGTTGTATTGGCACTTCTGCCTTTGATTTTCAATAAAAAGATACAACTTGTACAGCAAAAGCAAATGCAGCATAGGGCGAAATGGAGTGATATGTTGAAGTTTTTTCGCAATAAACAAATTTATCCACATATAGGATTTCTCTTGCTTTATTATGCCAGTATCATGGGGCTATTATCGGTAGTTAGACCTTATATGGTAGACCTTGGTTATAATATGAAGCAAATAGGACTGCTCAATGGTATTGTTGGTATAGCTGCAGCTATGTTGGTATCTTATCCTGCAGGTATAGTTGTGAGGCGTTGGGGCATAGAGAAAGTGAAAGTTATTTTTGCGGTTCTCATTATGCTTGCCACCATTTATTTTGTTGTTCTTTCGCTTTCTGTGCCCAATCTATATTTATTGATAGGTGGAATTATTTTCCTGTGGATTTGTTATGGTATGGGAATGGTTGTGGTATACACATCATCTATGTATATGGTTCGTAACGGATTGGAGGGAACCGACTTTACGCTACAGATAGTAATAACACACATTAGTGGCTTAATGTTGGCTATTGTGAGTGGAAAAATAGCCGATGTATTAGGTTATACCGGACTATTTTCTGTTGAGGCGGTTATAGCTTTTGTGTCTCTCTTATATGTTATTTATCATTATAGGGCGGTTCTATAAATTACCACCGTAAAGTTTTTTATGTCAGTTTTTTTTTATGTTTTGTCATCTTGTGGACTCTTTTTATATAAAACAGGCTGCGCCTCAACAATTCAAACAAGTTTGATTGCATTCGACTTGCTCCGTTTTTGGTTCAATTTGTTTGTTCGTTCAGTTGTATAGCTCGCTATACTCTTTCACTCACAAACAAATTGACCTCAAAAATAGTTGCACAATCTGTCAAAGCTAATTTATAGAACCACCCTATAATTGTTCTGGAAAGAAGAATATAGAGGTTAGATAAAGATTTTTTTTTTGATATGAAGAAAAATATACTTATTACCGCACCAGCACATTATGCGCATAGGCTACAAGCGGCATTTCAGCATTATCAAGAAAGTGTCAACGTTATACACATTCCCATGGTGCAATCTATGTTTAATGAAAAGAGCGCAGAGGTAACTAATTTTTATGCGCATATTAACAGCTATGATTATGTAATATGTTTAAGTAGAAAGGCGATAGAGGCAGTGCATTATTCGCTAAAAGACAGATGCCATGCTGTTACTGCTCAATTTTTGGCAATAGGAAAGGATAACGAGGCATTGAGAAATTTGCTATGTGTTGAACCTACTTTTATCTCAAAAGAACCCAGTCCGATGGGTATAGCTACCGAATTACATCACCGTGGTATCCCCCCTCATCATCATGTAGCCGTGCTTTCGCCTGCATTTATAGATTTAGACGAACCTCAAACCGTTCCTCTTTTTCTTGAAAAGTTACAGCAGCAAGGTATTAATGCACAGCGTATCAATGTGTACAGCAATATGGCAACAGCAATAGATGCTCGAAAACAAGCCTACGATGCTATTATTGATGGTAAAGTTTCGCACATTGCTTTTACCAGTGGATGTGAGGTAATGGCATTTAATAGCGGATTGAAAGAGATATATGGTACTGATGCAGCGTACATACTTCAAAATATTTGTGTGGCATGTATGGGACCATATACTGCTTCTCAGGCCACAGCTATTGGTTTGAAGGTAGATATGATACCAAAAGATTTTAATTCTTTTAACGATTTTGTTGATGCTATCATGAAGAATAATAATAAGATAGAACCAGCCTAAAAATAGGCTTAAATGACTGAGTTGTGTATTTTTTTTGGGGGGGGGCGATAAGATAGCGGTTGTAAATGTTATTCAAAAAAAGGGAACAAACATCACATTGAGTTTGTTCCCTTTTTTTGAGAAAGTGTTTATCAGCAAGTGGTGCTTATGTCTGAACGTCAGCTTTATCGGAGGATATTTCTTTTCCTTTTTGTTCTCTTGGCTGAGAGTTACCACATCTGACGTAGCGGTGACCAAAAAGTTATGTATTAGTATATCTCTCTCACATGCAATGCGCAGATACTTACATAGCCAAAGGAAGGTTTGTCAAAATTTATCATATTGTTGTTTTTTTTACGATTTCCTATTTATTTTGTAAATAGACACTATTTTTTATTTATAAAATATTTGTAGTTACTTTTTTTTAAAAATTACTTAACCTATATACTATATCCGAGCAGACAATATATACCGAAAAAGGATTCGTTTGAACATTATACAGAAAAAAGAATTATGTCGATACAAAAGAAATTGAACGAAAGACCGAGAGAAAAATTAAACTTTTCTACACCAAAACGAGAGTTCTTCAAACATGTTTTGTAATTTTGCACTTGCTGGTTGACTCTATAGTTGAATTTACGATTGTAAAAAAAAAGCTTAAAGTTTGCAAATATCAAGATAAATTCTTATATTTGTAAAAATATAAATTAAAGAAACAAAGATATGGAAGTAAAAATTACATCAGACAACTTTGAAAGTTATAAAAAGGGCGAATTGCCATTGGTAGTAGATTTATGGGCAACATGGTGCGGTCCGTGTCGTGCAGTAGGCCCAGTTATCTCAGAATTGGCACAAGATTATGATGGAAAAATAGTAGTGGGCAAGTGCGATGTAGAGGAGAATGACGATTTAGCCATGCAGTTTGGTGTTCGCAGCATTCCTACTATTCTCTTCTTCAAAGGTGGAGAATTGGTTGACAAGTTTGTAGGTGCTGCATCAAAATCAACATTGGAGGAAAAATTTAAGGCTCTTTTATAATATAAAGAGTAGTGTAATAATTTATAATAAGGTGTAATGAGCCTTTTTATATCTTGTTACACCTTATTTTTTTCTTATCACAGGATATTGTTGGATATAAACAAAAAGAGTTGTCATTTTTAGATGACAACTCTTTTTTGTCGGGATTACTGGACTCGAACCAGCGACCTCGCGCCCCCCAGACGTGTGCGCTACCAACTGCGCCAAATCCCGATAGCTTTTCTTCTAAACCACTGCAAAGATATATACTTTTGCGGATATGTGCAAATATAGTTTCACTTTTTTGATATTTATGCGTATTTGTGAAGTGTAAATAATCAATTACATGCCAAGCAATAGGCTAAACATAATTACTAAAACTGCTTGCCATTATTTTTTTATTTAGTAACTTTGCATACATACCAATATATGGGCGGTTCTATAAATTAGCTTTGACAGATTGTGAGACTATTTTTGAAATCAATTTGTTTGTAAGCGAAGGAGTATAGCGAGCTATACGACAGAACGAACAAGCAAATTGAACCAAAAAGAGTCTACAAGATGACAAAACATAAATAGACTGGCATAAAAAACTTTACGGTGGTAATTTATGGAACCGCCCATATAATTGTGAGCGCACTTCAATACGCAGGTGTAGCTCTTAAAAAGTAAAAATAAAAAAGATAATGCAATATATACTTACACCCCCTCGACAGTTTAATAGCATTATAGAGTTGCCTCCATCTAAGAGTGTGAGCAACAGAGCGTTACTGATACATGCTTTGTCGGGCGAAAAAACAATGCTAACCAATATAGCTCAGTGCGATGATACACAGGTGTTGCTGGATGCACTGCAGCATATGCCGTACCATATAGATATAAAAGCATCGGGTTCTGCCATGCGTTTTTTAACTGCTTACCTGTCTATAACCGAGGGCGAATACATCATATCTGGTACAAAGCACATGAAGCATCGTCCTATAGGGGCTTTGGTAGATGCCTTGCGCTATATAGGAGCCGACATAGAGTACATGGAAGATGAAGGCTTTCCACCGCTTCGTATTCGTGGGAAACATTTAGATGGTGGTAGGGTAGAGGTGCCTGGTAACATTAGTTCGCAGTTTATATCGGCATTAGCCATGATAGGTCCAGTATTAAAAAACGGCTTGCACATTAAGTTAACCGGCAGTATATCCTCTCGCCCCTATATAGAATTAACTCTTTGGGTGATGCAACAGTTTGGTGCAGAGGTAGAGTGGAGCGACATAGATGCTATAACAGTTCACCCCAAACCCTATCAGGCAAATGCTTATCATGTGGAGAGCGACTGGAGTGCTGCATCTTATTGGTACGAAATATTAGCTTTATCAACGCATGGCGACAATACGTTTTTGCTGAAAGGCTTGTTGGATGGTTCTAAACAAGGAGACTCTGTTTCTCGTTATCTCTTTTCGTTGTTAGGTGTAAAGACAGAGATTGATACCGAAGAGATAGTTAGTGCGTCAGCTATTCGTATTGCACGGAGCATGCGACACTTGCCAAGATTGGAATATAACTTTGTTAATTGTCCAGATTTGGTGCAAACCTTTGTGGTGTGTTGTGCCCTATTGGGTATTCCATTTTTGTTTACTGGTGTGTCTTCCCTGCTCATTAAGGAAACCAATCGCATAGGGGCGTTAAAGACCGAAATGCGCAAATTGGGGTATGTTATCAAGGATAATCATAAAGACGAGCTGTTATGGGATGGTGAAAAGTGTCCTGCAACCTTTGCACCGATAGATACTTACGATGATCACCGTATGGCTATGGCATTTGCACCAGCTGCCATTAAGTTCTCTGGTTTACGCATCAATCATCCAGAAGTGGTGTCAAAATCTTATCCAACGTTTTGGAATGATTTAAGAAAGGTAGGTTTTAAGATAGAAGAAGTAACGCAAATTTAATATTCATCTGTATGATATATCTTATATTCTTGTTAATAGGTATTGGTGTAGTTGCAGCTTTGTTTGGCTTGTATTCTTCACATTCGGGCAAGGGCGAGGAGCCTATTCATCAGGTATCCAATTCGTGTACCACTTGTAGTGGCTTTGATTCGAAGTGCGAACAGGAATGCTTAATGGAAGCATCTACCAAGAAAATAGAATATTTTGATGACGAAGAGTTAGACCGTTTCAAAGGAAAACCATCTGAGCAATATACAGATGAGGAGGTAGCAGAGTTCGAAGAGGTGCTCAATACTATGCAACAAAAAGAAGTAAAAGATTGGAATAGAAGTCTTATACTGCGTGGTATCAATCTTCCTAATCAGTTAAAAGACCAAGTTATCATGTTGATAGCCGATGCAGAATAATGGAAATTTTAGGTTATACATTCTTTCAAAACGCCCTGTTGGGTTCTTTTTTAGCAAGTATTGTTTGTGGGTTCATTGGTACTTACATTGTTTCTCGCCGATTAGTGTTTATCAGCGGTGGCATTACTCATGCTTCTTTTGGTGGTATCGGATTGGGAGTATTCTTTGGCATCAATCCTGTTTTGACTGCTATGGCATTCGCTGTGTTCAGTGCTTGTGGCATACAATGGATGTCGTATAGGCATGATGTGCGCATTGACTCTGCCATTGCTATGTTTTGGACCTTTGGAATGAGTGTTGGGATTATTTGCTGTTTTCTTACTCCAGGGTTCTTACCCGACCTTCCTTCGTTTCTCTTTGGCAGCATATTAGCTATTGGAATTACCGATTTGGCAGTGCTTGCGGTACTCACTTTGGTGGTAATAGCGGTGTTTATCTTACTGTTTCGCCCCATATTGAGCATTGCTTTTGACAGATGTTTTGCTCGTTCCCAAAATCTACCTGTTATGGCTATTGAGTATTTGATGATGATATTGATAGCCATGACCATTGTGTCAACCCTTCGTATGGTTGGTATTGTGTTGGCTATTAGCTTGCTTTCCATTCCTCAGATAACTGCCAATTTGTTTACATATAACTTCAAGCACATGATATTTTACAGCATTTTGTTTGGGTGGATAGATTGTTTGTTGGGCTTACTGCTCAGCTATTGGTTTAATATCCCTTCGGGGGCTGCCATTATCTTTGTGAGTATCTTGGTTTATGTACTGCTCAAAACAATAAAAGTACTTTATTATCAATTAAATAAGTGTGAAGTATAGGTATTGTAAATTCATCATCTTTCCCCTAATGTTAATGGCGGTATGGCTGTTAACTTTGGCATGTTCTACGCAAAAAAATACAGCGAAGAGCAGGTGGTGGCATGCCTTTAATGCCCAGTATAATACGTATTATAATGGCTCGGTGGCTTATATCGAGGGATTTGTTGAGAAAGAGAAAGGTAATCAGGACAATTTTACAGAGATAATACCACTCTATACAGTTGCTAACAAAGCAAGCAAAGAATTGGGAAAGGCTAATTTTGATCGAGCTATCGAGAAATGTAAGAAGGCTATTCAATTGCATAGTATTACCAAACGCCCCATTTGGTCTTCTAATAAGCACAAGACAGCCAAGGATAGAGAGTGGCTTAACCGCAAAGAATACAATCCTTTTTTGTGGAAAGCGTGGATGCTTATGGGGCAATCGCAATTCTATTCAGGCTCTTTTGATGAGGCTGTGTCTACCTTCTCCTATATGAGTAGACTGTATCAAACACAACCTGCCATTTATGGGAAGGCTCGTGCGTGGCTGGCTAAGAGCTTTGTTGAGCAAGGAGAACTATATAATGCCGAGAATGTGCTACGAAACATGGGGCGCAATACTATCATTCATTGGAGTGCACAAAAGGAATGGGATTACACCTATGCAGATTATTATATTCATACAAAAGAGTACCTCAAAGCCATTCCATATTTGCAGAAAGTAATTAAACATGAGATGCGCCGAAGGCAGAAAGCACGTGAGTGGTTTCTGTTGGGGCAACTTTATGAAGCTACTGGTGAGCAGTTGCGGGCATATAAAGCTTATAAACACGTTATCCGATTAAATCCGCCTTACACTACAGAATTCAATGCTCGTATTGCTATGACCGAAGTAATGGCGGGTACACAGGGTAAGAAGATGATAGGAAAGTTGCGCCGTATGGCTGTCAATGAAAATAATAAAGATTACTTGGAACAAGTGTATTATGCCATAGGTAACATTTATTTGCATCAGCGTGATACGTTGAAAGCAATTAATGCGTACGAAGAAGGAAATAAAAAGTCTACTCGTTCGGGCATTGAAAAGGGCGTGCTGCTACTTGCATTGGGTAACTTATATTGGACTAAACAAAAGTTTAGCGATGCCAAACGGTGCTATGGAGAGGCTATCGGACTATTGGATAAGGATAGAAAAGACTACAAACAGCTGGCTTATAGGTCTGAGGTGCTGGATGAACTGGTACCTTATACAGATGCTATTCATTTACAAGATTCGCTTCAAGTGTTGGCAAAATTGCCTGATGACAAGCGTAATGAAGTGATTGATAGTGTAATAAAAAATCTAAAAAGACAAGAAAAAGAGAAAGCAAAGCAGCTGGCTGAACAACAAGGAGATATACAAAGACAAGAAGTCAACGATACTCCTTACAATAATGATAGGCCTACGTCAAGTCAACCAGCACACCGTATGCTGGCTATACAGAATAAGGGAGGTTGGTACTTCTATAATCCTATGGCGGTAAATCAAGGTAAAACGGCTTTCCAACGTTTGTGGGGAAAGCGCGAAAATGTGGATAACTGGCAACGAATAAATAAAACGGTGGTAGCCTTGGGACACGAAAAGGAGATGACGCCCCAGCAGATAGATTCTTTACAACGTACAGAAACCTTTGCAGAGCCATTGAACTCAAAGACCGATAGTACTAAAAACGAACCTCATCAGCGTGCATTTTATTTGGCACAAATACCATTTACCCCTAATCAAGTAGCAGCCAGCAACCAAATTATCATGGATGGTTTGTACCATTCAGGAGTTATTTTCAAGGATAAACTGAATAACTTACCACTCAGTGAGAAGGCTCTTCTTCGGTTGGTACATCAATATCCTACATATGAGAAAATGGATCAAGCCTATTATCACTTGTTTCTGCTTTACTCACGCTTGCATCAATCTGCCGTTGCAGATAGTTATGTACAGCGTTTAAAGAAACAGTTTCCTAAAAGCAAGTGGACAACTTTGCTCACAGATCCTTACTTTAAGGAAAATGCTGTGTTGGGTGTTCATATAGAAGATTCTCTCTATGCTGCCACATACAATGCCTTCAAGGCAGACCGTTATGATGAAGTGCTTACCAATGTGCAGCTAACTAATACTCGTTTTCCACTGGGAGCCAACCGCGATAAATTCTTGTTTATAGGTGCATTGAGTAAATTGAATACAGGAGATGCAGCGCATTGCATAGCCGATCTCAACAATTTAGTTTCGCTTTATCAAGAAAGTCCGCTCTGTAAAATGGCTGGCATGATTATAAACGGTGTGCAGTCGGGGCGAAAGTTGCATGGCGGACACTTTAATTTGGATGATATGTGGGCGCACAGATCGGTGCTGTTGAATGATATTGACTCACTTTCAACGCACCATTTCAGCAACGATCGCAACACTAACTTTATGTTCATAATAGCCTATCATCCAGATTCTGTGCAACAAAATCAGTTACTTTACCGTGTAGCAAAATTCAATTTTACCCATTTTATGGTGCGAAACTTTGATGTAGTGATAGAGCAAGATGCAGTAGGCTTGCATTTAATGAAGATTACAGGCTTCCTTAATTTTGATGAAGCATTGCAATATACATGGGCATTTCATCAGCAAAAAGACATAACTTCGCTGCTCAATCATGCCAAAACCTTTGTAATAAGCACCAAAAATAGTAATTTGTTAGGCACACACTTTAGCTATAATGATTACGAAAAGTACTATAATAAGTATTTTGCTCCGCTCAAAATTGCTTCAACTAATTTGCTTAACAAGCCAATAGACATCAAGTCGCAGACTGAAAATAAGCAAAAAAATAAGCAAACTAACCATTCCTTACATAACGATACGTACATTAAAACTGGTACGCAACATGCAGGTGACGATACCAGCACGTACATTTTGCCTGACAATATGCAGCAACAGCAACAGCAGTCGAAAGGCGGAACTATTATTTATTTTGGTGATAATAAGGGTGGAAATAGCAAGACAGAAACTAAAAAAACAACTTCAAAGAAACCTAAAAAGGAGAATACAAAGCAAAAGCAGGAAGCTCCAAAGAAGGTTGATTTAGGTGATGAATATTATGATTTGGAAGGATTTTAACAATGAGCAATGGATTATTACTTTGGGTAGACGATGAGATAGAGTTACTGAAAGGGTACATTCTCTTTTTGCAAAAGAAAGGTTATGAGGTTGTTATTGTAAGCAATGGCGCTGATGCTATTGAGAAATGTCGCAACCAAACCTTCGATTTGGTTCTGTTAGACGAAATGATGCCTGGCTTAACTGGTTTGGAAACCTTGCAGCAAATTAAGGAGATAAGTCCAGCAACACCTATAGTAATGGTTACCAAAAGTGAGGAAGAAAACATAATGGACCAAGCCATTGGGGCTAAAATTGCTGATTATTTAATCAAACCTGTCAATCCTCACCAAATATTACTAACGCTCAAAAAGAATATTCATCGCAAGGAAATTGTAACAGAGGTAACGCAATCGGGCTACCAACAAAATTTCCAGAATATTTCAATGCAGATGCTTAACTGCACTACATTAGACGATTGGAAGGATATTTACAAGCGATTGGTGCACTGGGAGCTGGAGTTAAGTTCGGCTAACAGCAGTATGATGGAGATGTTACAAATGCAGAAAGAAGAAGCTAACAACGGTTTTGCCAAGTACATATGCAAGCATTACCTTAGCTGGGTAGCTCCAGTCTCCTCTCAACGACCTCTGATGAGTACCGATGTTTTTAAGAAAAAGATTTTTCCACGATTGGATAAGGGAGAAAAAGTGTTCCTAATAGTCATGGACAACTTTAGATACGACCAATGGCGAACTATTGCTAACGATGTTGGTAACTTGTTTGATATTAATGAAGACATTTATACAGGTATCTTGCCTACTGCGACACAGTATGCCCGTAATGCAATTTTTAGTGGATTAATGCCCCTGCAAATTGCTAAGATGTTTCCTAATTTGTGGGTTGACGAGGACGAGGAAGAAGGCAAAAACCTCAATGAAGCGCAACTGATACAAACGCAGATTGAGCGTTACCGTAGGCACGATACCTTTAGTTATTACAAGGTAAACGATTCGGTGGGTGCAGACAAGTTCTTTGATAAGCTCAATGAGTTGAAAAAGAATAATCTAAATGTACTGGTAGTCAACTTTATTGACATGCTTTCACACGCCAGAACAGAATCGAAGATGGTGCGCGAACTGGCAAACAACGAATCGGCTTACCGCAGTATTACGCTTAGTTGGTTTCGCCATTCGCTCATGTCAAAACTCCTGCCCATGCTCTCTCAAAGCGGTTATACCATTGTCTTAACCACCGATCACGGTAGTATACGGGTCAATAAACCAATAAAAATCATTGGCGACCGTAACACCAACACCAATTTGAGATACAAACTGGGCAAAAATCTCAACTATGCTGCCAAGGATGTGTTTACCATAAAGCATCCGAACGAGGCTCAGTTGCCATCGCCCAACGTTAGCACAACGTACGCATTTGCTACGGGTAACGCTTTCTTTGCATACCCCAACAACTATAACTATTATGTACCTTATTATAAAGATACATTTCAGCATGGAGGCATCAGTATGGAAGAAATGCTGATACCGCTCATTACTTTAACTCCAAGAAAAAGATAAACATTTAATTATATAACAAAATGGATATTACAATTAAATCTCTTGACAAGATTAACGAGGCTGCCCAAAAGTTTATAGACAATATGGGCAAAGGCAATGTATTTGCATTTTATGGAAAAATGGGCGCAGGAAAAACTACGTTTATCAAAGCTATTTGTGAATGTTTAGATGTAGAAGATGTTATTACTTCACCTACATTCTCATTGGTTAACGATTATCACTCTAATAAGTTAGACGATTCTATCTACCATTTCGACTTCTATCGTATCAAGAAACTGGAAGAGGTTTACGATATGGGTTACGAAGATTACTTTTATAGTGGCAGACTTTGCTTCCTTGAGTGGCCCGAGCTGATAGAAGAACTGTTGCCTGAAGATGCTATTAAGGTAACCATTACTGAGCAACCCGATGGCTCACGTTTGGTTCATTTCTAACAATTATCGTTAAGGGCGGTTCTATAAATTTTAGCTTTGACATATTGTGAGACTATTTTTTGAGGTCAATTTGTTTGTGAGTGAAGGAGTATAGCGAGCTATACGACTGAACGAACAAACAAATTGAGCCAAAAAGAACTCTACAAGATGAAAAAACGTAAAAAGACTGACATAAAAAACTTTACGGCGGTAATTTATAGAACCGCCCTTAAATGATATAGTGAGGGAAGATGCGTCTTCCCTCTTTTTTTTTGCTTTTTTGATTTATATCAATAATTTAAATGCTGCTTTTATTTTAATTTGAAAGTAAAAACAGCTATCTATTTTATAATTAAAACTATTGTGAAATAATTTTACAAATTAAAGTAATAAATACTTGCTTCTGGTGTTTGTAAATTTATACAAAAGTACTAATAAAAATAACATTTAGTAAGGTAATGTGCGTAAAACTTCAGATTGAAAGTTTACAAAGTATCAAAATGACATTAATTTGTGCTATTTTGTGAACTTTTGTCAATTTAACATAAGTCAAAAACAGCAATAGTAAACCGTTGAAAAATATTGATAAAATAACGTTAAAATATTTGGCTTTCTGTTGCTTTTCTGCTTATCTTTGCAACAGAAAAAAAACTACTAACAATACTAAAACAATAAAACAATGAAACGAATATTTTTGGCTACAGTTTTGACCATGGTAACATTGATGAGCTTTGGTCATAGACATGTTTCAGAGAGTGCGGTTACTGTAAGTGATACTTTGTACTATGCAAGCAATATGTTGCAGGTAAATAATCGTGCAGATGCAAGTTATTACAGATTATTAAAGAAAGAAGGAAAAGGATTATCTAAGCATGATGCTTTTCAAGATTTTTATCTTAACGGAACGTTAAAAGCTGAAGGTGGATACACTTTCATTGACTTGAGCAACGATAAGAACTCAAAATTTGATGGGGATATTACTACATACTATCCTAATGGCAAAGAAAAATGGCGTGGCACTTACAAAAATGGTAAGCGCAATGGTTACTTTACCATGTCTATGCGAGATGGTAGTATTGCTTCTGTGCTGTTTGAAAATGGCAAATCGAAGCTGAATTACTTCGTTGTTACTCGTCCTGATGGTACTATGCAGAAGCGTCCTATTAAAGATGTAGACATTCTCTTATAAAATTTAACATAATTAATCTACTAAATATGTAAAAGGCACCTTTCGTGAGGAAGGTGCCTTTTTGTGTTTGTGTGGAGGGGGAGCACGTTATTTGTTTATAGCTGGTTTTATAAATTACCACGGTATATTGAAATTTTTATGAAATATGTTTTGTTATCTTTTGGCTTCTTTCTATAGAAAACAGGTTGCTCCTCAACAAGTTAAAAAAAGTTTGATTGTATTCGGCTTGTACTGTTTCTGGTTTAAAATGTAAGCTTGTTTTGTCGTGTAGAGATAAGCAGGAAGACCACACAAAGGCGGCTAATGTTGGATGCTTACGTGTAGAGTGCTACACTCTTTTACTCACCTATATTTTAAACTCAAAAATCTAACAAAGCTAATTTATAGAGCAGCCTTATAATAATTATGTTGTTGTGCGTATATTCCAAAAGTTTGCCCACAATATGGTTGAGGGGGAGGGCGCACATTTTGTATGGCTAACGCTCAATCGGAGTGTCTTTACAATGTCTCGTTGTTTGGTGTGTGTATGGGCAATATGCTTATTTTTACGTGTAAGGATTGTGCTTATTTTGTAAATAAAATTGGTGTAAAATTCAATCTCCATGCTTTTGTTGTGCTATTTCCATGCTTTTATCATGCAAACTTATGCAAATAAGCTCATAAACTCAATGTTATAATGTGCCTTTTTACACCTGTTTTAAAGTAAAAATGAGTTTTACGGTGGCTTTCTGCTTGATGGCTCTTGTAATACTTTGATTGATAGGTATATATAAGCTGCTCATATCTTTTTATATTTTCAATCGAAGAAGTTTTTAGGTTTCAAAATATTAAAGATATGAGCAAGTTATTGTAAAAATAATTCAAAACGTTATTATATGTTTAGAGACCTAGTCGTATAACCCTCTTGTTAATTAGATTGCGTTTTTTTATTGTTCAATCTTCCAAACAAAGTTCAATAGGGCAGTGGTCGCTACCATATATTTCTGTGTGGATTTTTGCATCAGCCAATTGGGCGGTTAAGTGTTTTGAGATGAGAAAATAGTCGATACGCCACCCTGCGTTCTTCTCTCTTGCCTTAAAGCGGTACGACCACCATGAGTATGTTATCTGTTCTGGATAGAGGTAACGGAACGAATCTATGAAGCCTTTGTTTAGGAAGTTTGTCATCTTTTCACGTTCCTCGTCTGTAAATCCTGCATTGTGATGATTGGTCTTTGGGTTTTTCAAATCTATTTCTTCGTGTGCCACATTCATATCACCGCAGATAATAACGGGCTTCTTAGTATTGAGTTGTTGAATGTAAGCTTGGAAATCGTCTTCCCAGCGCATACGATATTCCAATCTTCGTAGTTCGTCTTGCGAGTTAGGAACATATACAGTAACCAAATAAAACTTCTTCATTTCTAGCGTAATCACACGTCCTTCATGGTCGTGTTCATCAATACCAATGCCGTATGTAACGTTTATAGGTTGGTGTTTGGTATAGATAGCTGTACCCGAATAGCCTTTCTTGTCGGCATAATTCCAGTAAGATGTGTAGCCAGGAAACTGCAAATCAAGTTGGCCAGCTTGCATTTTGGTTTCTTGCAAGCAGAAAAAATCGGCATTTAATAGTTTGAATGATGCCTCAAAATCTTTCTTTACACAAGCACGTAAGCCATTTACATTCCATGAAATAAATTTCATATTGCTATTTGTTTATTTGTTTTTTTTATTTGTATGTGTGAGATGTTAAGCTCTGAAGGGGCGATAAAGATAGGCTGATTTTATAAATTAGTTTTGTTAGGTTTTGTGCTTATTTTTGAGCCAAAAACAGTGCAAGTAAAAATACAATCAAATGGTTGGAATGGTTGGGTTGCTATCTGTTTTCTATAAAAATAAGTCAAAAGATAATAAAACGTATGTTATAGATTTATCTCATTATATATGTAGGTAATTTATAAAATCAGACTATACTGATTTGTCTCTTCAAGGTTTGATGAATCATGTTTTTTTTTACAATCGTTTGGTATCGTGTTGTAATAAATTCATAAACTCTTGGCGAGTTTTGTCTTGATTAAAGGCACCCGAGAATGCACTGGTTGTGGTAACCGAATTTTGTTTTTCAATGCCACGCATCTGCATACACATATGTTTTGCTTCGAGCACAACCATAGTCCCCAGTGGGTGGAGTGCATCTTCAATGCAATCTTTAATTTGCTGCGTTAATCGTTCCTGCACCTGAAGCCGATGACTAAGAATGTCAACAACGCGAGCTATTTTGCTGAGTCCTGTGATGTACCCATTAGGAATGTAGGCAATATGTGCCTTTCCATAAAAGGGTAGTATGTGATGTTCGCACATAGAGAAGAAATCAATGTCTTTTACAATTACCATTTGATTGTACTTCTCTGCAAACAGCGCATCTAAAAGAACCTGTTTAGGGTCTTGGGTATACCCCCGAGTAAGTACCTGCATTGCCTTTGCTACACGCATGGGGGTTTTGAGTAATCCCTCTCTTTGTGGGTCTTCGCCCAGTAATGACAAAATTTTTTGGTAATGTGTTGCCAGTTCTTCGAGTCCTTCTCGATATTCAATCTCTTGTTTCATAAAACATTTTTGGTTGTATGATGTTTAATATTGCACTGAGATTTTTCCTCTAACTATGCAAGCCTGTTTATAGCCTAAAGCCTTAATTTGTTTTAAGATGTGAGCAGCTTGTCCGTAACTTCGATAGTTTCCAACCCGACAAATCCAGCGTGGAGAGTAAAAATGCACATATATGGGTTCGTTAGGTAGTATTTGTTTGATATGCTCTCTGGCATTTTCAGCTTTTAATCGGTCGGCTCTTGAGTTGCTACCTGCGTATGCTTGAACCCTATATCCTGTTACTTTATAGCTACGGCGCATTACCTTTTTGCGCATATCAATGGTGGGAATCTCCATTTCGTTATCTGATGTATCTTCCTTGTTGGTATGTTTATCTGTAGTTTTTGGCGTAGTCTCGTGCTTGGGGTGGTATTCTTCTTTAGAATGCTCAGTTGTTTTTTCTGTTTTGATAGGTGTTGTTGGGTGAACAACAGGTTTGTTATCTTGTTGTTTCTCTTTATGGTTTATCTCTTTTTCCTTGTACTCCTTGTTTTCTATCTCGTGATGTTCTTTGGGTTCTGGTACTTTGTGTACTATGGTTTTATCTTTGTGTACATTGTCTTTTTTATTGTGTACATTTTTGGTATGTACATTGTCTTTCTTTTTGTGTGTATTAGTCTTTTCTTGAGGATGTGTTACCTCTTTCGTAGGTATAACCTTTTGTTCTTTTGGTTTTCCGTTAACCAATTCGTCTATTTCTTTACTCTGGCTAACTTTTACAGATGCTTTTCCAGGTTCTTTTACTTGCAGGTGTTCAAGAAAAGTCTGTGCCTTGCTAAGTGTAGCAAAGCAGGTCATGATGAATAATAAAGTGACGAATTTTTTCATTTTATTTTTTTTGTTTAATAAAGGATAGAAGCGAGACAGAGTATTGTATATTCTCTCTGTCTCAGCCTCGTTTTTAGCTATATAGGCTTATTTTTTCCAAGCGTCGATAATACCCTTGAAGTCGGTACATTTAAGAGATGCTCCACCAATTAAGCCACCATCGATGTCTTCTTTAGCGAATAATTCAGGAGCATTACTTGCTTTGCAGCTTCCTCCGTAAAGGATGCTGGTATCTTGAGCAACCTTATTGCCATACTTTTCAGCAACGATTGAACGGATGTAAGCATGAATTTCTTCAGCCTGTTCTGCAGTAGCAGTTTTGCCAGTACCGATAGCCCAGATGGGTTCGTAAGCAATTGTAATATTCTTAAATTCTTCAGCAGAGAGGTTGAATACAGAGCCTTCTAGTTCTGCCTTAACCACTTCGTTTTGTTTGTTAGCCTCTCGTTCTTCTAACGTTTCGCCAATGCAGAAGATAATCTTTAAACCATTTTTCAAAGCCAATAGTACTTTTTCTTTCAAAATTTCTGGAGTTTCATGATAGTATTGGCGTCTTTCAGAGTGTCCGAGAATAACATACTGTGCACCAGTGCTCTTTACCATTTGTGCAGAAACCTCACCTGTGAAGGCTCCTTTCTCCTTGTCAGCGCAGTTTTCTGCACCAAGCCCAACTAAGTTTTGGTCTAATACGTTAGCAATGCTTGCCAAGTGGATGAAAGGAGTGCAGATAATAACGCTGCAATTAGGTTTTTCTGTAACCAATGAGTCGTTAATTTCTTTTGCTAAAGCAACACCCTCTTGCAGGTTTAGGTTCATTTTCCAGTTTCCTGCTACAATTTTTCTTCTCATAATTCTATTGTTTTAAGAGTTAATATATGTAGATTTTTCTTTGTATAGTTGTTTTTTCTTTTTCTTAAATCTAATCCATTTGCTCCAAGCCCAGAGGCGGTCGGCAATGGTGAGCAATAGCAGTGGTAAGACAAACCACATAAAAATAATGGATATTTTTTTAGGTATGCTGTAGGTTTGCATTTGTCCCAATGGCGATTGCGGCAAAGGTTTCTGTAAATCTTCTTTTTGTGGCAAATCGTTATGACTCCACTTCTTAAGAATAGTTCCGTTCTTGATTAATAGTAGTCCAGGATTGCTTCGAATAATAGTTTTGAGCGTTGTTTCATCTGTTCTGCAAAATGGATATTCAGCTCCTGTGAGGTTTTGCCATTGCTTAATATGTTCATCAGTGCTGGCTGTTAAGCAATATAAAGGATAGTGAAAAGTTTGTGCGTACTCGTATATTTGGTCTATATCGCCAAAATTTAAGTCGCTTGCCTTTTCTAAATGTGGTGCAATGAGCAAGAATGTATAACTGGTGTCGTTAAGTACTTGGTCGGTTATATCGTCGCCATTGCGTGTTTCAATGCAGAAATCATGAATGGGTGGAACATATCCTTTGGATATTTGTACTGTTTTGCTGTCAACAAATTGCCATGTAGAATCGGGATAATTGTCTACAGAAAATTCCTTTGTTATGCCATTCTTTTTCATCAAGAATGTAGTTTTAAACTTAGGTTGCTCGGCATTTTGTGGTATCTGCATACCTTGACGTATGTTCATTCCAATGTGATATGGACGGAAATCGAATAGTGGCAACTTGTACAAGCAATATAGGCTGGATGCAAAAATAAAGATAATTGTATAATTGATAACAATCCATTGATTGGATTTTGATATAAATCGCCACATTCGTAAGGGTGATAGAGTGAGCGCAATAGCGCACAATAAAAGAATAATGTTTTTGAGGAGTGATTGTGTATTGGTAAGTTTTATGGCATCGCCAAAGCATCCGCAGTCGCTTATAGGGTTAGCAATGACTAACCAAATGGTTATCAACGTCATGATAATCATTAAAGAGAGTGCGATTCTTGATACCAATCGCCGGCGAATAGCCAATAAAATAAAAACACCGATACAAAATTCCAAAGCTGATAAGGCTACCGATAACGAAAGTGTTATCCAGTCGGCAATTATTCCTGAGCATGACAATGCTTCAAGATAGTCTTGTATTTTGTATTGTGTACCTAATGGGTCAATGGCTTTTACATATCCAGATAGGATAAATGTGATAGCCAATATCATTCGGCAAACGTTGGTGATAATTGTTTTTAACCTATTCACTGAGTCTGATAACGCCAAAAACAGCGTAATTGATAATGTCCATTATGTTGGCATCAATGCCTTCTGAAACCAAGGTTTTACCTTGAATATCTTCCAACTCTTTTATGCGTTGTATCTTTGTTAAGATGAAGTCGGTGTAGCTGCTTACTCTCATAGAGCGCCAAGCCTCGTCATAATCATGATTTTTTTTTAGCATCAGCATTAATACCTCTTGTGCATGACGATCGTACAGAGCCATGGCTTGTTCGGTATTAATGTCTACTTTGTCTACAAAGCCTTTTTCTATTTGTATCAGTCCGATAATACCATAGTTGATAAGTGCCATAAATTCGGGGCGAATGCCTTCCTCTACCAAGGCTTCTTTCTTTATTTCAATAGAACGAATGCGCTTGGCTTTGATGAAAAGTTGGTCGGTCAATGATGAGGGACGCAGTATGCGCCACGATGCGCTATAGTCGTGTAGCTTCTTTTCAAATAATGTTCTGCATTCTGCTAAAACATTTTTGAATAGCTCTTCTGTATGATTTGTCTGCTTCATATATTGATTGCAAATTTAAGCAATTCTAATGGAATAGCCAAAGAATGTAAATAAGGAAATGTGAAACATTAAGTTTTCCTGTGATGATGTTGCATTGAGTGAGGAGACATAGAAGTAAAAAAGAAGTTAATGGGGGTGCGGACAAATGTTTGTTAACTCTCAGTGTTTTCAAAAAGTTCAAAGCACAAAGTTTAGAGTTTAACGCTATTTTTGTGGTTGTAACTCTTGTTTTTGTCTTATTCTTATCATTCTTACTACGCCACACATGGCTTCATAGCGTGCTTTTAGTGAGTCGCATTCTGCTCGCATCATGTTGGCTCTGTATAAATTGCTCTGCTGAGGAATGTTTTTTAGCATAGCCTGAAGAGCAGAATCTGTCTTCGCTACATCTTCTTGGGCAAGTTTTAAGGATGCGTTTTGCCACAGATGTAGTGCCTGTTTGCGGCTCTCAATGGCTTTTGGAAACTTGGTTCTCAAGGCTGTAATGGAGTCAAGAACTTCAGCAAAGTTGCCTTTGTTATATAAAATCTTTATCCGAGAGAGCAGGGAAGCCGCTTTCTCTTCTTCGGTTTGTGCACATGAGGCAAACAACAATGCACAGAATATGAACCATATAAATTTCTTCATGCCACAAAAATACGAATTTTCTATAGTAAAGACACTAAAACGTTACTTGTTTTTAGTAACTTTGCAACCACTTAAGAAGATTTATAATTTACTCATGCGAAATCTTTCGGATGCCGATTTGGCACGTCTTTTAAATCAGGATATTTTTCATGAAATTTCCTCTGCAGCTGATTCTTTACATGTAGAATGTTATGTTGTGGGTGGATACGTACGCGATTTATTTTTAGAACGCCCATCAAATGATATTGATGTGGTGGTGGTAGGTAGTGGCATAGAGGTGGCTGATGCCTTGAAACGACTATTGGGAAAGAAAGCTCATCTCTCGGTTTTTCGTAACTTTGGTACAGCCCAAGTTAAATATAAAGGCTTGGAAGTAGAGTTTGTGGGAGCTCGAAAGGAGAGTTATAATCATGATTCGCGTAAGCCTGTTGTGGAGAATGGTACGTTGGAAGATGATCAAAACCGTCGTGATTTTACTATTAATGCCTTGGCAATATGTTTAAACAAGAATCGTTTTGGCGAGTTGGTTGACCCATTTGATGGTTTGCTGGATATGGAAGATGGCATCATCCGTACGCCACTTAACCCCGATATAACATTCTCTGACGACCCTTTGCGTATGATGCGATGTGTTCGTTTCTCGGCTCAACTTAAGTTTTTTATTGAAGATGAAACGTTTGATGCTTTGCAACGCAACCGAGAGCGTATCAAAATAGTAAGCGGAGAGCGTATTGCTGATGAGTTAAACAAAATTATGATGACGCCTCAACCCAGTAGAGGATTTGTAGAATTGCATCGTTGTGGATTGCTTGAACTTATCTTGCCAGAACTTTCTGTTATGGATATAGTGGAGACAAAAAACGGTCGTGCCCACAAAAACAACTTTTATCATACACTTGAAGTGGTGGATAATATATGCCAACATACGGATAATCTGTGGCTTCGCTGGGCTGCTATGTTTCATGATGTGGGCAAACCTCGCAGCAAGCGTTGGGATTCAAACATTGGTTGGACGTTCCATAATCATAATTATATAGGTGCAAAAATGATTCCTGGTATTTTTAGAAGATTAAAATTTCCTATGGATGCCAAGATGAAGTATGTGCAAAAGATGGTAGATTTACACATGCGTCCTATTGCAATTGCCGATGATGAGGTTACAGACAGTGCTGTTCGTAGGTTGATGAATGATGCTGGAGAAGATATAGATGACCTAATGACGTTGTGTGAAGCAGATATTACAAGTAAAAATACACAGCGTAAACAAAAGTTTTTGGATAACTTTCGTATTGTAAGGGAGAAACTTAACGACTTAAAAGAGCGTGATTACAAGCGTTTGTTGCAACCTTGCATTGATGGTAATGAGATTATGGAATTGTTTCATTTGAAACCTTCACGTGAGGTAGGTGCGCTGAAACAAGCGCTAAAAGATGCGGTTTTAGATAACAAAGTTCCTAACGAGCGCGAGCCTCTGATGAAATTATTGGTAGAGAAGGCAAAGAAACTAAGTCTCACCCCCCTTGTCTCTCCACAAAAGTGAGAGGCGTGATTAGCTTCTTGCTAAGGAGCTTAAAACTTATATAACGAAATTTTAAGGTGTCAGCAATAACATACCCTTTCAATAGCTATTCCCATATTGTTAGTGATTGAATTTGTGCATATTTTCAATTACGAACAATATGGAATGAACCTATTTATCTCTATGACTCTCTATAAAATAAACTAATTACTCTTATCTCTTTTGGGGGAGGGCAAGGGTAGGGGGGCTTTTATAGCATTTTCAGAAAGTATTGGTGCACACTTGTATCTGTATCTAATTCTGGATGGAAGGCGGTAACCAGCTGTTTGCCTTGCCGTGCAGCTACGATATGCCCCTCTACCGTTGAGAGAACCTCTGCAGAGCCATACACCTTATTTATATATGGAGCACGGATAAAGGTCATAGGAATATCTTTTTCAAAACCCTTGAATGAAGCTACTGTATGAAAACTACCTAGCTGTCTGCCATACGCATTACGACAAACATCTATATCCATGGTAGATATACGATGAGCTTCCTCGCCATTCTCTTGTTTCGCTAATAAAATAAGTCCAGCACAAGTACCAAAAACAGGTAATCCTTTCTTGATATCCGTGGTGATAGATTGCAGTAAATCAAGGTCGTTTAGTAACTTTATCATGGTTGTGCTTTCACCTCCAGGTATAATCAAACCGTTCTTTGGCTCATTCCAGTCGTTCTTATTTCTAATTTCAAAGGTTTCTACTCCTAAAGAATGGAGCATTCGCTGGTGTTCAGCGAATGCTCCTTGTAAAGCTAATATTGCTATCTTCATTTTATTATTTTCCTCTTTCAGCCATCAAAACTTTTACTTCTTGCTCGTTGATGCCTACCATAGCTTCGCCTAAGTTTTCAGAAATCTCTGCTAAGCATTTAGGATTGTTGTAGTTAGTTACAGCTTTAACGATAGCGGCAGCACGTTTAACAGGATCGCCTGACTTGAAGATACCCGATCCAACAAATACGCCTTCAGCCCCTAATTGCATCATTAATGCAGCATCTGCAGGAGTTGCAACACCACCAGCAGCGAAGTTTACAACTGGCAACTTGCCGTTTTCGTGTACATATTTTACTAATTCGTAAGGTACTTGCAAGTTTTTAGCTGCCTCGTACAATTCATCTTCTGCCATGGCCGTGAGTCGTCTAATCTCTGCTTGCATCAAACGCATATGTGTAACAGCCTGAACTACATCACCAGTACCAGGCTCACCTTTGGTTCTAATCATAGTTGCACCTTCTGCTATACGGCGCAAAGCTTCACCAAGGTTACGAGCTCCGCAAACAAACGGAACTTCAAACTTGGTTTTGTCAATGTGATATACGTCATCGGCTGGAGAAAGAACCTCACTCTCATCAATATAATCTATTTCGATAGCCTGTAAAATCTGAGCTTCAACAAAGTGTCCGATACGACATTTTGCCATAACAGGGATACTTACAGCTTCTTGTATGCTCTTAATCATGTGTGGGTCGCTCATACGAGATACGCCACCTGCTGCACGAATATCAGCAGGAATACGCTCTAAAGCCATTACTGCACAAGCACCAGCTTGTTCTGCAATGTGTGCTTGTTCTGGAGTTGTTACGTCCATGATGACGCCACCTTTTAACATTTGTGCTAAATTACGATTTAATGTCTGTCTGTCTGTCATAGCTATTTATATGTTTTTTTTATTACGATAATTGCTTGGTGTAATGCCTTCAGCCTTCTTGAAGAACTTGGTAAAGTGCGACTGCGAGTGAAAACCTAAAGCGTAGGTTATTTCCTGTACCGTTTTACTTGTTGTGTTTAATAGCAGTTTGCTTTGTGTTAACAGATGTTCGTCAATTATACTTTTAGGCGTTTTTTGTGCAATGCGTTTGGTTACTTGTGCCAGATATCGGCTGCTTACTCCTAACAAATGAGCGTAGTATTGCACATCGTTGTTGGTAGTACACTGCTCTACAACGGCTTGTGTAAACTCTTTGTATAGTTCGCAGCTTTTGCCTTTGAGAGCTCCAAACTCGCTCAGTTGTTGCTGTATATAGCTATTGCCTTGGCACACCGCCTGATAGGTGTTGCTCGTTTCGCACAGGTAAAAGGCAATAGCAGAAGATAAACTGCTACCCAATCCATGTGTGTTGGATAGTTGTAACGTTGGAATTTCTTTGTGTTGTATTACGTTATCAGCTTTCCAAAACAATATGTTGTGCATGCTTCCGCTATGTAGCATTACGCTTTGACAGCCCTTTGTCAATAGTAAAGTCATGCAAGTTTGCCATGTCTCGTTGTCTTTTTCATTGATATGAAAGAAAATAGAAGCATCGTTTTGCTTCATTATCACCAGCGAGCAAAGTGGCAATAGTTGTATTTTTACAGCTTCTATCATGGTATGCGTCATCAGTAGTTCGCCTTGGCTCGATGTTACTATGGGGTCGTAAATCACCGTAGGTGATGTGTATTGATGCAACAAGTTAATGATAGCATAGAGCGTTTTGATATTTCTTATCATACCAATTTTTATCACGTTGGGCGATATATCCTCTATAAGAGCGGTTATCTGTTCAGACACAATGCTTGTAGGAATATCATAAAAACTCTGAATACCCAAAGTATTTTGCATGGTAATCGATGTTATAACCGATACTGCTTGTCCGCCCAATGCCGAAATAGTTTTGATATCGGCTTGTATGCCAGCACCTCCTGTTCCGTCAGACCCCGTGATGGTTAATATGGTATGTTGGTTTTGCATTGCTCAAGTTACTTCTTTTGGCTTTTGGCTTTCAGTCTCCTGCCCTTGAAGTTATATACAAAGGAAACGAAAAAAAATGAATCTCACAAATTTAGTTCGCAATTTTACAATGAATAATCTGTTTTTTGCAAGAGAGAGAGCTTACATTTACTTTGAATATTGAACATTGAGACTTGAATTTTCTGATTAGGCTTTTAAGCTATTAAAAGGGTTAAGGAGTTAAGGCTGTATTTGTATCAACACTTGGTTAAGGGCATTTCTATAAATTACCACCATAAAAAACGTTATGGTGGTAATTTATAGAAATGCCCTTAATGCTAATATAATAGTTCGCTATCCTGCGTTAATAGTAGTTAAACAATTGTATGGACGTGTTTTTTTTTGTTCCTTTGCAAGAAAATTGGTGCATTATAACCTTATTAAAATGGGAAGAAATAAATATAAAGCACGTAACCACTATGGATTGCAAGCGGTTACATTATGCATAAGTACAGCCTTGGTACTCATTTTATTAGGATTGGTAGTATTCTCAACGCTTACTGGCAGAAATCTTTCTTCGTATGTGAAAGAAAACCTGGTAGTGCAGTTGATATTAGAAAACGATATGACTAATCCAGAAGCACAACAAATGTGTGCAGCTATCAAGGTACGTCCTTATATTAAGCATTTACAATATATCAGCAAAGAGCAAGCACTTAAAGAAGCTACCAAAGCTATGGGGAGCGACCCTTCTGAGTTTACCGATGGGGTAAACCCTTGCCCTGCTTCTATTGAGGTAACGTTAAAATCAGATTATGCCAATAGCGATTCTCTGAAATGGATTGTTGCCGAATTTAATAAGTACCCTAAAATTAGTCAGATAAATTATCAAAAAGAACTGATAGATAGTGTCAATCGCAACCTTACCAAGATAGGTGGCGTGATGTTGGTGTTGGCATTGTTGCTAACGTTTGTATCGTTCTCGCTCATCAACAATACGGTTCGGTTAGATATATATGCACGTCGTTTCTCCATTCATACCATGAAGCTGGTGGGAGCATCGTGGTCATTTATCCGTCGTCCGTTTGTTACCAGAGCCGTATTAACAGGTTTCTTAGCAGGCCTTATAGCCAATGTCGTGTTAGCAGGGTGTATTTATGTCCTGTATATGTCAGAGCCTAATGTGTTGACGGTGGTTACATGGCAAGATATGGGTATTACAGGTATTGCCGTATTCTTGTTTGGATTAATCATAACAGCAATATGTGCGCATATCTCTGTTAATAAGTTCTTACGAATGAAAGCAGGTGATTTATACAAAATTTAGATTTTACACCTATTTTATATAGATAATTGTTTGCAACAAATAATCAAATAAAAAATGGATAAGAGAAATTTAGCCTTTGATAAAATTAATTTTATCTTATTGGCTGTAGGCATGATAGTCGTTATTATTGGTTTTATCTTAATGAGTGGAAGTGGATCAACCGAAACTACATACAATCCAGACATTTTTAGTGTTCGTCGCATAAAAGTAGCACCAGTAGTATGTCTCATTGGTTTTGTATCAATAATTTATGCTATTATTCGTAAGCCCAAAGACAAATAATACATTACATCAATGAATTTTATTCAAGCAATAATTCTGGCAATCATTGAAGGATTGACAGAATTTCTACCTGTGTCGTCTACTGGACACATGATTATTACACGCGACTTGTTGGGTATGAAACCCGATGATACTTTTATCAATGCGTTTATTGTTATCATTCAGTTTGGTGCTATTCTGTCGGTTGTTGCGCTTTATTGGAAACGTTTTTTTCGTTTAGATTGTACACCTGTGCCAAAAGGAACATCGGCTATGAAGATTTTTTTGCATCGTTGGGACTTTTATTGGAAACTATTGGTAGCCTTTATTCCTGCAGCCGTTATTGGGCTGTTGGCTAATAAGTTAATTGAACGACTCTTAGGTAGTGTAGTTTGTGTTGCTGTGATGTTGGTAGTAGGTGGTATCTTTATGCTCTTTTGCGATAAGATATTTAACCACGGAAAAGAGTCAGCACCGATAACAGAAAAGCGTGCGTTAAGGATTGGACTCTTTCAATGTATTGCAATGATACCAGGAGTATCTCGTTCTATGGCAACTATAGTAGGCGGTATGGCACAAGGACTTACTCGCAAACGTGCTGCTGAGTTCTCTTTCTTCTTAGCAGTACCAACCATGTTTGCGGCAACTTGTTTGGATGTATTTAAATTAATTAAGAATGGTGGTATTACAGAACTGTCATCTCAAATTCCTACATTGCTTCTAGGTAGTGTGGTAGCATTTATCATTGCCTTGTTAGCCATGAAGTGGTTCGTATCGTTTTTAACAAAATATGGCTTCAAGGTTTTTGGTATTTATCGAATCATCGTAGGAGGACTCATCCTTATTTGGTTGCTGATGGGACATAGCTTGGCAATGGTTGATTAAGTTTATTTGTTCCAAATATGCGTATTTATCAATTAACAGAATGAACTTTTATACAGGAGAGATTTTTGCAATAGACAAGCCATATGGTATGACCAGCTTTGGGGCTTTGGCACATGTGCGCTATCTTATATCACGAAAGTTAGGTATAAAACGTGTAAAGATAGGACATGCTGGAACCTTAGACCCACTTGCTACGGGTGTGTTGGTGCTGTGTACAGGCAAGGCAACCAAACAAATAGAACTATTGCAAGCGCATACCAAAGAATATATCTGCACCATGCAGTTGGGTGCTACCACTGCCAGCTACGATAAAGAGCATGCAGTGAGCGAAACCTTTCCCACTGCGCATATCACATTAGATGCCATACAACAAGCATTAAAACAGTTTGTGGGCGACATACAACAAACACCCCCTACGTATAGTGCTTGCAAGGTAGCAGGCGAACGATCGTATAACTTGCGACGTGCAGGCGAACAAGTGATACTTCAGCCCAAAGCCGTCCACATAGATGAAATTGAAATTACTGCTTTCTACCCTGATACCATGCTCCTGCAACTGCGCATTGTATGTGGTAAGGGAACATATATCAGGGCATTGGCACGCGACTTGGGCAGGGCTCTTGGCAGTGGAGCTTACCTTACCAACCTGCGCCGAACCCGTGTAGGGGCATTGACAATAGAAAATAGTATTAACTTCGACCATTTTAAGGAATGGTTGGATCAACAACAAATAGACATACAACAGTAACCTATGAAACTATCACAATTTAAATTTAATTTACCAGAAGAGCTGATAGCTCTTTATCCATATAGTGTCTACCACGATATTCTCAATGATAATGGCGAAAAAGAAGTAGTACGAATGACACGTCGTGACGAATCTCGATTAATGGTGTTGCACCGTAAATCGCAAACCATTGATATGTTTCAAAAGGATAAGAAAGGAAACAATATAGAAGGAGAGTACCTGCAATTTAAGGATGTTATCAAATATTTTGATGAGGGTGATACGTTTATCTTTAACGATACTAAGGTGTTCCCTGCTCGATTGTATGGAACAAAAGAAAAGACTGATGCCAAGATAGAAGTTTTTTTGTTGCGCGAACTCAATGAGGAGATGCGCTTGTGGGATGTTCTCGTAGAGCCAGCCCGTAAGATTCGTATCGGTAACAAACTCTTCTTTGATGAGAGTGGAACCATGGTAGCAGAAGTAATAGACAATACTACCAGTCGTGGGCGCACCTTGCGTTTCTTGTACGATTGCCCTCACGATGAATTTAAACGAGAATTGTTTGCACTGGGTGAGGCTCCGTTGCCACGTTACATCATTAATAGGCGTGAGGTTCCTCATGCGGATGAGCAAGATTTTGAGGATTATCAAACGATATTCGCAAAGAACGAAGGAGCTGTAAGTGCACCTTCTACAGGGTTGCATTTTAGCCGAGAACTGCTAAAGCGTATGGAAATCAAGGGCATACAGTCGGCTTTTATTACTTTACATTGTGGCTTAAGTGCTTATTATAACATAGAGGTAGAAGATTTAACCAAGCATAAAACAGACTCAGAAGCCATGTCTGTAGGGGCTGAAGCTTGCCATATTGTGAACAAAACTAAGTTAGCAGGGCATCATATTTGTGCAGTTGGCACCAGTGTTGTAAAGGCTACAGAGACAGCGGTGGGCACTGATGGATTGTTAAAGGAATATGAGGGTTGGACTAGTAAGTTTATTTTTCCTCCATACGATTTCGGCTTGTCGGATAGTATGCTTACCAACTTTTATGATAGTATGTCGCCCCTACTCATGGAGACAGCTGCCTTTGGTGGTTACGACCTTGTGATGGAGGCATACAACTTGGCTGTTAAGCAAGGATATATGTTTGGAGCTTACGGAGATTCCCTGTTGATATTGGACGACTAAAAGTCTCATCCCCCACACAAAAAACTCCCCTAAGGGGTAGTGATTAAACCTTTTGCTGCATACAAATAGATTTTTATTTTTGTTTGTAAAGACATATAGCCCGTACGTCCCCCTATATACAAAATGAAGAATTCTCGTGTGTGGGGGGGTAATCTCAATAATGGGTGTGAGCAATGAGTCCTAAAAGTGCGATATAATATAAGATAGGGGTTTACCTCTATCTTCTTGCTTCTGAGCTTCGAACCATGTACAGGGTAACTATTCAGCAATAAAGATTATAGAGTATTGCTGAGAAACAGCGAGTTACAAGAATAAATATATAAAAATTTTGGCAAAAAATATCATTTTTGAGCAATTTACTATAATAATAACTCTGCAAGTTTCTGATATTCAATGTCTATGATTGCTGAATAGTTACTGTAAAGGACAACATATATAAAAAAATCATAATTACTAATACATAATTCATCTTCTTCACATTTCGCATATATCATTTCACATTTCATGTTTGATAATCATACTTTATATTTGTCATTAGGTGCAAATATTGGCAATAAAAAGGAAAACATAACCAATGCCATTCAACGGATAGGCGAGTTGATAGGTAAGGTAGAACGACAATCATCTCTCTACGAAACCAAACCATGGGGTTTTTCGTCAACTAATAATTTTATCAATGCTTGTGTAAAGTGTAGAACCTCATTAACGCCTTTGCAGGTGTTACACGAAACGCAGGTTATAGAGAAAGAGTTGGGAAGAACAGAAAAGTCGCACAAAGGGTTATACCATGACCGGCTTATAGATATAGATATCTTATTATACGATGACCTTAAAATGGATACCCCCGAATTAACCATACCTCACCCCTATATGTATCAACGTGATTTTGTGATGAAACCATTGAGAGAGATACAAGAGGATTAGAATTTATATCTTAGGGGCTGGTTCTATAAATTAGCTTCGTTAGATTAGTGCTTCTTTTTGAGGATGGTTCTATAAAAATTACTTGCAATACAATATACGGTGGTGTATTTTATAGAACCATCCTTAACTTCTTAACGCTTTTATAGCTTCAGAAAAATCAAATCATAAAGTTTAATGTTCAACGCTTAAAGTTCACAATGTAATAAAAAAAACTCCTCTCAAACACGAAAAGTTTGAGAGGAGTTCATTTCCTTAAGCTAAAATTAGCACGATGTCAATTAACGGCGCAAGCCAAGTGCTTTGATGATTGAACGATAACGCTCAATATCCTTGTCGTATAAGTAATCAAGCAAAGAGCGACGCTTACCTACCAACATTGTTAACGAACGTGCAGTACTATGATCTTTACGGTTCTTCTTAAGGTGCTCCGTCAAATGGGCAATACGGTATGAGAACAATGCTATCTGGCTTTCTGCTGAACCAGTATCAGAGTTAGACTTTCCGTACTTACCAAAGATCTCTTCTTTTTTTGCTTTGTCTAAATACATAGAGCTTTTTTGTTAAAAATTTATTATAAATTGCATAAATGCGGTGCAAAGATAATGCTTTTAATTTATAATAAGTATTTTTATTTTTATTATTTCTCAATCTTATTTTGTTTTTAACATTTCGGCCAATTATCCCTACAGTTAGCTCATCATTGTCGGTATTATGAAAAAAACTGATTTTAGAAAAGTGCAAACTCCATGGTTTTTCTGCATAACCAATTTTTCTTTACAAAGAGCCTCTCATAACTCTCGTGTAGGCAACCAACGGCAAAGCTGGGTGCTAATACGTGAAAAATGACATATGTTCATAATTCTATGATATTGATGATGTTATGCTTTATCAGCCTATTCCCCTTTTTGTTTTTTACCATTTTTTGCGGCTAAAGCATTGAGATAATCTAACAATTTGCATACTTTAATGCTGTTATGGCATATAAATAACACCCTTAAATGGTGCTTCTAAGGACGTTAAGACAATATTCCAGTGTTGAGAGACGTGTCTATTTTACCAAAAACAGCGCATTTTTGTTGGTTGTTTGCCTATTGTTTTTTTCTATTTTGCAGATTTTAGATAGATGTTTTTGGGTAAAATAACAGGACAAATACATCTCATTATTTTACCTAAAAAAGTGAATGCGAAACCTTTCTTTGAAGAGTCATGGTTGTTGACATAAAAGTATAAAAGATTGTTTTGTATCATAAACAGTCTTTATTCAATGGAAAAGCCGTGTGCTTACACAATTTTGATACTCGTCCTAAAATTAGTAACATGATGATGTCGCTCAACTAGTAATGTATGTTTCCTTTCTCTGCTTTACGGAAATAGAGTATTGAGGAGGAGAACTTGTAAAGTTTTTCAAGAATACTATTTTCTAATTTTATTTTTTTTACCTTAATAGCGTGGTTAATTGTGTTAGCGACAATCCCATTAGTTTGGTTGAGAGGCTGTTTTTTTTAATGACTTTTTTTTTTTACTATAAAGTTACGAAAAATAGCTCACTTGGTCAACTTTCTTTAGTACTTGTTCTGTTGGTTTTCGCATGGTTAGATAAAAAAAATGAATGTGCTATACCACACGAGTATCAATAGCTAAATATCCCATATCATACTGATAGTATTTTTTAGAAAAAAGAACAGTCAGCACTGTGTCATGGGTGTGCTATAAAATAGCGGTATTTAGAAAAAGAACCAATACTTTTAAATGAAAGAGCCGTGGCCACAAACTAAAATAATAAATTAACCAACGTGCATATTTGAATTAAAATCATTACCTTTGCAAAAAGATTAAGAATAAGGTAGAAAAATATGCAAGACATTAGAAATATTGCTATTATTGCGCACGTAGACCACGGTAAAACAACCTTGGTTGACAAGATGATGTTAGCAGGAAAGTTGTTCCGCGATGGACAGGATAACAGTGGTGAGGTTTTGGATGCAAATGATTTAGAACGCGAGCGGGGTATTACTATCCTTTCTAAAAATGTATCAATCAATTGGAAAGGTGTAAAAATCAATATTATAGATACTCCAGGACACTCCGATTTTGGTGGTGAAGTAGAGCGTGTGCTCAACATGGCAGACGGATGTATTCTGCTGGTTGATGCCTTTGAAGGTCCTATGCCACAAACCCGATTTGTATTGCAAAAGGCTTTGCAAATAGGATTGAAACCTATCGTTGTTGTCAATAAAGTAGACAAACCCAACTGTCGCCCTGAAGAAGTGTACGAAATGGTGTTCGATTTAATGTGTTCATTGAATGCTACCGAAGACCAGTTAGATTTCCCTGTTGTATACGGTTCTGCTAAAAATGGATGGATGGCTGAAGACTGGAAACAGCCATCTGATAACATTGAGTATTTGCTGGATAAGATAGTAGAAGTAATTCCTGCTCCAAAACAGTTGGACGGTACGCCACAAATGCTCATTACCAGTTTGGATTACTCTAACTATACGGGGCGTATTGCCGTAGGTAGAGTACATCGTGGGGTGTTGAAGAGTGGTATGAATGTTACCATTTGCCACCGCAACGGAACTCAAGAGAAAACTAAGATAAAAGAGCTGCATACATTTGAAGGTATGGGACATGTTAAGACCAATCATGTTGATAGTGGCGATATTTGTGCTGTTATTGGTTTAGAGAAGTTTGAAATAGGTGATACCATCTGCGATTTCGAAAATCCAGAGGCATTACCACCTATCGCTATTGATGAACCTACCATGAGTATGTTGTTTACAATCAACGATTCGCCTTTTTTTGGTAAAGAGGGTAAGTATGTTACTTCTCGCCATATTAACGACCGATTGAACAAGGAGTTAGAAAAAAACTTGGCACTACGTGTGCGTCCATTTGAGAGTGCTACCGATAAATGGATAGTCAGCGGTCGTGGTGTGTTGCACCTTAGTGTGTTGGTAGAAACCATGCGCCGTGAAGGATACGAATTACAGGTGGGGCAGCCACAAGTTATATATAAAGAGGTAAATGGAGAAAAATACGAGCCTGTAGAAGAGCTGACCATCAATGTACCCGAAGAGTTTTCAAGCAAGATGATAGATATGGTAACACGCCGCAAGGGTGATTTAACATCAATGGAGACTCAAGGTGGACGTACTAATATAGAATTTGAAATTCCTGCCCGTGGTATTATGGGATTGCGTACCAATGTGTTAACAGCATCACAGGGCGAAGCTATCATGGCTCATCGCTTTAAAGAGTATCAACCATACAAAGGAGAAATCGTACGTCGTACCAATGGTAGTATGATTGCTATGGAGACTGGTACAGCTTACGCTTATTCTATTGATAAATTACAAGACCGTGGTAAGTTCTTCATTGACCCAGGTGAAGAAGTTTATGCGGGGCAAGTAGTTGGTGAACATGTTCACGATAACGATTTGGTTATTAATGTTACCAAGGCAAAACAACTTACCAACGTTCGTGCCAGCGGTTCAGACGATAAAGCTCGTGTTATTCCTAAGGTAGTAATGAGCTTGGAAGAGTGTTTAGAGTATATCAAAGCTGATGAACTACTGGAAGTTACTCCGAAGAGTATGCGTATGCGCAAGGTAACACTTGACCATTTGGAGCGTAAACGTCAGAATAAAGACTAATAAGCACAGCCCCCTACCCTCACCAGTAGGGGGGAAGAGAAAGAGAAGTTTACCTTATTTTCGCTGAGCGTTATTGTTGGTTATAATTATGACGACAAAGGCTATACTAAAAGCAATAATGTGAAATATAAAATTTGAGGAAGAAAGATAAATAATAGAACCCTACCTCACTACAGTTTATATTTCACATTTTATGTTTCATATTCCACATTTTACATTCCTGTGCTGTTTTTCTTTAGCTTACGACTGATCGTAGCTTCACTCGTACCCACAATGCGTGCAATTTCTGTTCTCTCTGTTTTCTTTTGGAGTAAGGCGAAACTTTTCGACCTTTGTTTTGAGGTTCATTGATGATATTTCACAATACAAAGTGAGTTAATCTTTGGGAGACTGCAGTCTCCCTTTTGCTTTTTTGTATTGCTGATGGTACTCTTCAAGGGCTTCGCACCCCCATCCGCACGACAAACCTCTATGGTGCTTTTCATGGTTTTAATACAATCCAAACACCAAAAAGTTTTGCACTTCGGTTTTAAATCTTCTCCAGTCTAAACTAAGAACTCGAAACTACTCTCTTGTTACCTCGCTAACTCGTTTACTAAAAACTTAGTAACTTGGAACGAATTGTTTGCCATTTTATCCCAAAAATCATAATATTGTGATGCCTCAGAATCCTTTAATGGCACATCACTGATAACACGGAACGAGATAAATGGTACGTGGTAGAGGAGACAAGTTTGTGCAATGGCACAGCTCTCCATATCTACAGCTGTGGCTTCTGGAAAGGTATTGAGTATTTGTTGCATCTTTTCTTTGCTATCAACAAACCAATCGCCACTCACAATCAAACCACTCTTGATATGTACATTTCCACGAATAGACAATGCTTTGGTAACCAATTCTTGTGGCGAATTATATCTTTCTGGCATTCCCATAATTTGACCAGCCTTACATTCCTTGCCGCAATAAGCATCATGGTAAGTACATTGTGTGCTAACCACCACATCGGTAGGGTTGAGAGACGTGTCAGCTCCCCCAGCACATCCCGATGAAATAACCAAATCGGGGTGATAATTGTTAATCATTTCTACAGCTCCAATGGCAGCATTCACCTTCCCAATACCACATTGTAGCATCACAATATCGTTATTACCTATGTTTCCTATAACAAAATGCAGATGTTGTTGCTTTTTGTTTTGTATGTTTTTGAGCAAAGATTTAAGTTGAATAAACTCCTTATCCATTGCCACAATAATTCCTATTTTCATACCATTTTTGTTTTGATTTGCTGCAAAGTTAGCAAAAAAAGAAAGTATAAGCTACTGTAAGCTCTAAACTTTTGCTATCTTTGTAGCATAATACAAATATTAAAATCAATTCATGGAAGTTATAAAAAAATACCGCTTAGACGTTGCAGTTATCATCCTCTTCGCCATTATCTCATTTGCTTATTTTTTTCCTGCAGCTTTTCAAGGGCGTATCTTGTTTCAGCATGACGCTTCGGCAGGACGGGGCTTGGGACATGAGCAACAAGAATATTATCAACGAACAGGTGAACAAACCCGCTGGACCAATTCGGTATTTGGCGGAATGCCAACTTATCAAACGGCTCCTTCGTATAAAAGTACCACAATTTTGAGTAAGGTAATGGATGCTTATCACCTATGGTTGCCCGATAATGTATGGTATGTATTTGCTTATTTGTTAGGATTTTACATTATGCTTCGTGCATTCGATTTCCGTAAAGAGCTGGCAGCATTGGGCTCGGTGATATGGGCTTTCTCTTCTTATTTCTTTATTATCATTGCCGCTGGACATATCTGGAAGGTAATGGCATTGGCTTATTTACCGCCAATGATAGCGGGTGTGGTACTTGCTTATCGTGGTAAATACCTTTGGGGCTTTATAGTTACGGCATTGTTTACAGCCTTTGAGGTAAAAGCCAACCACGTACAGATGACCTATTACTATCTGTTCATCCTCCTGTTTATGATTATAGCTTACCTTGTTCAGGCTATTAAGGAAAAGCAGTTAGCACGCTTTGGTAAGGCAACAGCTGTGTGTGTGGCAGCTGCCGTCATTGGAATTTGTATCAATTTGAGTAACTTATATCATACATGGGAGTACAGTAAAGAGTCAATGCGTGGTAAAAGTGAATTGGTAAAACCTAATACAGCTAATCAAACCAATAGTGGCTTGGATCGTGATTACATTACCCAGTGGAGTTATGGAATTGGTGAAACATGGACTCTCCTTATCCCTAATGTCAAAGGCGGTGCGTCTATACCATTGGCTATGAACGAAACAGCCATGAAAAAAGCTAACCCTAACTTTACAGAGATATACCAACAGTTAGGACAATACTGGGGAGAACAACCAGGAACCAGTGGCCCCGTATATGTTGGCGCATTTGTAATGATGCTTTTCATCTTGTCGCTATTCATTGTAAAAGGTACAATGAAGTGGGCATTGTTAGCAGCTACGGTGCTTTCCATCTTGCTCTCGTGGGGTAAAAACTTTATGCCACTTACCAACTTCTTTATCGATTACATACCAATGTACGCCAAATTTAGAACAGTAGCCTCTATATTGGTGATTGCAGAGTTTACCATTCCGTTGTTGGCTGTCATGGCTTTAAAGAAGATACTTGATGAACCTGCTGTCTTAAACAAACAAATAAAGTATGTATATATAAGCTTTGGTATCACTGCAGGTTTTTGTTTATTATTTGCTTTAATGCCAGGATTCTTCTTCCCTGACTTTGTTTCTTCGCAAGAAATGGTAGCTATGAAAGGTAGTATCCCTGCAGAATACCTCAATGAGTTGCTGCCTAATTTGCGTACCATGCGCCAAGCTATCTTTACAGATGACTGTTGGAGATCATTCTTTATCATTGTGATAGGTATGTTCTTTATCATGCTTTACAAGTTAAAGAAAATAAAACCAGTAGGACTTATTGCTGCCATTGCTGTACTATGTTTAATAGATATGTGGCAAGTTAACAAGCGATACCTCAATGACAGCATGTTTGTAGAGAAGAGTGTGCGTGATAATCCTGTAGAAATGACAATGACCGATAAGCAAATTCTTCAGACAAAGGAATTGGATTATCGTGTATTAAACTTTGCTACGAGTACCTTTAACGAGAACGAAACCAGTTATTACCATAAGAGTATTGGGGGATATCATCCAGCAAAGTTGCGTCGTTATCAAGAAATGATAGAGACTTACATTGCTCCAGAGATGCAAACTCTAATGAAACACATGGTTAATGCGCAGGGCGATTTAACCAAACTCAATGGCGATAGCATCTCTCCTGTAATCAATATGCTCAACACCAAATTCTTTATCATGCCATTGCAAAGCGGTCAAACTGTTCCGCTTAAAAACCCATACGCTTTTGGTAATGCGTGGTTTGTAGATAAGTTAGTATATGTAGACAATGCTAATCAGGAGATAGCAACCGTGGGTAAGCTCAATCTCCGACACGAAGCTGTGGCTGATAAGAAGTTTAAAGAAACATTGGGTACAGCCCATGAGCAAGATAATACTGCACTTGTGAAGATGGAGAAGTACGAACCTAACCAACTAACGTACGAGGTAGAATCGGGTAAGGGAGGTATCTTGGTCTTTTCAGAGATTTATTATCCAGAATGGACAGCTACGGTAGATGGGGTAGAAGTGCCCGTTGGACGTGTCAATTATATCTTGCGAGCCATTCAGGTAAAACCCGGTAAGCACAAGGTTGTATTGAGTTTCTTCCCTAAATCGGTTGATAGAACCGAAACAGTAGCTTACATAGCCTTTGCTTTGCTGGTTATTTTAATAGTCATTGGCATTGCCTTGCAGGTAAGAAAGCGAAAAGAAAACGCACTTAAATCTTAGAATTTCATACTCATACCCATCTTTCTGAGAACGAATAACGACAAATATATTCACAATGGTACAAAAAACAATCAATGGAAAAAAACTTTTAATAGCCTATTTTTCTAATGCAGGCGAGAATTATTCACCCGATGGACTCGTAAATTTAGAGGTGGGTAATACCGAACAGTTTGCTCGTAAGATACAAAAACTCGTAGGAGGTGATATGTTTAAAATAGAAACAACGTATGCTTATCCTGTACATTATAAAGAATGTTGCGAAGTAGCGTTTCAAGAATACAAAACAAAAGCTCGTCCTAAAGTAGCTGGTAAGGTAGAAAACATGTCGCAATATGATGTCTTGTTTGTTGGATACCCTATTTGGTGCCATACGTTTCCACAGGTAGTTTTTACCTTTTTAGAGCAATACAACCTATTTAAGAAACTTATTATCCCCTTTTGTACCAATGAAGGAAGCGAGTGGGGAGAGTCGCTTGGCGATTTGAAAAACGAGTGCTCTCA
Organism: uncultured Prevotella sp.; assembly: GCA_946999045.1. Classification (GTDB taxonomy): domain Bacteria; phylum Bacteroidota; class Bacteroidia; order Bacteroidales; family Bacteroidaceae; genus Prevotella. The sequence continues at coordinate 23,174 of CAMQBR010000007.1, read as the reverse complement.
ATCTGTTATCCTTGAAGGATTACAGTTAAGAGGGATGAAAGTAAAAGATTCTGATGCAGAAATTGAAGCATGGTTGAACGGTCTTTTAGGAAAATAATCCTGTAAAAATCATGCTGTTAGTACAGCAAATAAATACAAGTTTATAGAAGCCATTCTTTATAGGGCGGTTCTATAAATTACCACCGTAACGTTTCTTTTATGTCAGTCTTTTTACGTTTTGTCATCTTGTAGACTCTTTTTGGGTTCAATTTACTTGTTCGTTCAGTCGTATAGCTTGCTATACTCCTTCACTCACAAACAAATTGACCTCAAAAATAGACACACAATCTGTTAAAGCTAATTGATAGAACCGCCCTATATTCTTATATTATGCCCATACAATTATGCAATTTAGAACCATTGTACAAATAGACGAACCCACGTTCAGCATACCTCCATTTGAGCGAATGTTGTTCGTGGGTTCATGCTTTGCCGACAATATAGGCAAGCGGTTTGTGGATGAAAAGTTTAATGCTGTGGTTAATCCTTACGGTGTTATGTACAATCCAGCCAGTATTTTACATACGGTAAAGCGTACCGATGTACAACCTAATGTGGCAGTATTTACCTTAGGTACCAACCGCGTATATATCTTAAAGGAAACCAATGAGATAGTTGATAACTGTCAGAAACGTCCCCAATGCCTATTTCGTGAAGACAAATTAACGATAGAACAATGTACCAACTATTTGGCTCAAGCGGTAGAAAGCCTGCTCAAGCGCAATGAAGGCCTGCGAGTTATCGTAACGGTTAGTCCGATACGTTATGCCAAATACGGCTATCACGGCAGCCAGTTATCTAAAGCTACTTTGCTTTTGGCAGCGCAAGCTTTGGTTCAACGGTATCCTTCTGTGGTAACATACTTCCCTGCTTACGAAATTATAAACGATGAATTGCGTGACTATCGCTTTTACAAAGAAGATATGTTGCACCCATCCAACCAAGCTGTTAGCTATATATGGGAAAGATTTGCTGACACTTTTTTTAGCGAACAAGCCAAAATCTTTATCCAAGAGTGGCAACCTATAAAGGCAGCTTTTACTCATCGCCCTTTTCATCCAGAGAGTGCAACCTATCAAGAGTTTATGCTTAAAACCCAACAAAAAATTAAAGAGTTGGAACAAAAGTGGGGAGTTAAGCTGCAATAAGCACCTGTTATAAGTACTTCTTCAATTCTTTTACCCAAACCATGTAGCCTTCATGGGTAAGATGTAAGCCGTCATAGGTTAATTCTGCCCTCATAATATTTGTGTTGGGTTCAGTAAATAATGGAAACAGATTAATGTACGTAACATGATGTTTCTTTGCCCATGTTTCCAACTTTGCATTGATTTCTGGTATTTGTTGTGCCTTTCCGATGAGTCGTTTCCATTTACCAACCAACTCACGGATAGGTAACAAACTCTGTACGTATAGCTTTGTTTTGGGCGAGTCTTTCTGTATTCGTTCAGCCACACGTATAATCATGTTAGCAATACTATCGGTAGAAAGGTTGTGGCTCACATCGTTTACCCCTATCATCATAAATATTTTAGCAGGATGAGCAGGTAACATGGTGTACAATCTGTCGTAAATACCATTTGCAATATCACCGCTGATACCTCTGTTTATAACATACTTGTTTTTCAACCAGTTTGCCCAATCTTTTCCACCTTCCGTAATACTATTGCCTAACATAATGATATTGTCGTGTTGTATTTTGGGCTCTTGACCAAATTCTATCATTCTTTTATAATAGTGTTCATGATATTTAGCTGGCTCATTCGTGATACTTCCTACCACAGCGTTGGCAACTAATGAGCGAAGACGCACCACATTACCTTTATCGTGTGGATGAACACAGTTGGTAAGCAGTATGATAGATATGTCGTTTACTGGGTCTATAACAATAGATGTCCCTGTATATCCAGTATGGCCGTATGCTTTATTACTCAATAAATCGCCTTTGTTTGATGCGTAAGGCGAGCAAATATCCCATCCTAAGCATCGTCCAAATTTCTTATAAGCAGCAGGTAGAGTGGTCATAGCTTGTATAGTAGCTTTACTTATAATACGCTTTCCGTTATATACTCCCCCATTTTGTAGCATTGTACATAGGATAGCAAGGTCTGATGCCGTTGTAAATAGCCCTGCATTACCAGATATACCACCATTCATTACACGTGCCAGAGGGTCGTGTACTTGTCCTTTTAGCACTTGTCCGTTAGCTTGTTGCTCAGTAGGAGCAATGGGCAAAACTTCATGTTGTATGCCTTTTTCCCAGCGGGGCTTGTCGGTGTTTACCCAAAAGCCTTTTCTGTTTAGTTTGCAAGGCATAAAGTCGGTATGCGTCATGCCCAAGGGTTCAAAGATATTTTGCGCACAAAAATCTCTCAGCGATTGTCGAGTTAGCTTTTCAATGATGCGCTGCAAGGTAATATAATTAAGACAACTATACAGCATATTGGTTCCTGTTTTGTACTGTCGTTTGCAGTTATCTATGTACTCATTCAATGTTTGTTGAGATGATTTTTTTACCTTTCCCTTTAATTGTTGTATAGGAGCATAAGCAGGCAACCCCGATGTGTGTGTAAGTAGGTTAATAATGCGCACCGTTACAGTGTCATTTCCATTACTCCAACTTTTAAATTGAGGTAGATACAAGCTCACAGCATCCGATGTGCGTAACATTCCTCTTTCTATAAGTAGCATGGTTGCCATGGCAGTAGCCACAGGTTTGGTGCACGATGCCATGTCAAACACCGTGTTAGTAGTCATGGGTTCAATGGTTGGAATTATTTGTCGGTTGCCGTAAGCCTTTAGATAAGCCATTTTTCCATGTCGTACTACAGCCAGTACTGCACCTGGAATTTGTTTATTGTTAATAGCTTCATTAATTACGTTGTCAGCAAACATTAGGTGCTGATAGCTCATTCCTACCTGTTCGGGATAAGTAATGGTGACGTTATCTGCAAGAACAGTGGCGCATAATGACACCATACCCAATATTGTAAGTACTAAACATTTCATCTCTTCTTTTTTCCTTTTGTTTGTAGGTTGGTTCTTTTTTTATATCAACTTTTTTTATTTTTGCTCATTAGTATTTTTCTTTATTTCTTCTAAAGCCTTTTCTACCGACCCATGAAGCAACAGTAATTGTTTGGCTTTGCCATAACCCAGTCCCAATAAGTCAACCAACATTCTTGTACCTCTATCTATCAGTTTCTGGTTACTCAGTTGCATATTCACCATTTTATTGCCCTTTACTCTGCCTAATTGTATCATTACAGCAGTGCTAATCATGTTGAGAATCATTTTTTGACCAGTGCCCGATTTCATTCTCGAGCTACCTGTAACATACTCAGGACCCACCACCATCTCAATAGCAATGTCTGCCTCTTGAGCCATAGGCGAGTTAGGATTACTGGTAATACATGCCGTCAATATACCGTGTTCACGAGCATCACGCAGTGCCCCCACCACGTAAGGGGTAGTACCCGATGCTGCAATGCCTATTACCGTGTCGTTTTTATTGATGTTATACTCAGCCAGTTCATTCCAACCTTGTGTTTCATCATCCTCTGCATTCTCTACTGCGTTACGCAAAGCGGTGTCGCCTCCAGCTATCAACCCTATTACTAACGATTTAGGTATGCCAAAGGTTGGAGGCAATTCGGATGCATCCAGTACACCTAATCGCCCACTTGTACCAGCTCCCATATAGAAAATGCGTCCTCCGCACTTCATTCTTGTAACTATTAGTTTTACCAGTTTGGCAATTTGTGGTATGTTTTTTTTAACAGCCAAAGCTACTTTCTGGTCTTCTGTATTTATATCAGTAAGTATTTCTTCTACCTGTTTTTTTTCTAAGTCGTTGTATAACGATGTCTGTTCGGTTATCTTAGTAAAACTCATCTCTCGTTTTCTCCTGTTATATGATATGATATTTTATCAATCCTTGTGAAGGATTTTTGCAAATAGAACCCACTTTTACCCCGAGTTTTTGAGCAGCTTCGGTTAGTTCTTCTTTATAGACAACGGCAATGCTGCCTATACAGCTCATGGGTAGGTGTTTATAATCGTATTGCATCACATTGCGATAGATAAAGTCGCAAAAGGCATTTACCAATAATTGATGTATAACTTGCTGGTTTTTATGCTTCTCTAAAAACACATTGAGACTTGCTAAATACCTGTTAGGGAATGGTTTACGATACACATGTTCTATAATATCAGCCATATTCGTATTGAACTCTTCAAAGAATTTTTCTTTGAGTTCTTTTCCCAACTGATTTTTCAAAATATCGCTTACCAACCGTTTACCTAAGTTAGCTCCACTTCCTTCATCGCCCAAAATAAAGCCTAAGGCTGGTACTTGGTAAGCTATAGTCTGTCCGTTGTAGTAACATGAGTTAGAACCTGTACCCAGTATGCAGGCTATACCTGGTTCATAACCACACAAGGCGCGTGCCGCAGCCAGTAAGTCTGAGTTTACTTCCACCTTATTTTCTACCCTTATCACCTCTCGTAAGGCATTTTCTACAATGCTAACCTTCTCGGGTATGCATCCAGCTCCATAAAAATAAATATTGTCAAAGTTATTTTTTGTAAGGTAAGGCAATAAGTTTTCTGTTATTTCCTCTTTCATTTCGTCAACCGATTGAAAGAAAGGATTCATCCCTTTTGTGGTAACAGTCTTTATCACTTGTTGTTTCTCAATAACCGACCAATCTGTTTTGGTAGAACCACTATCGGCTATCAAAAAGGTATCTTGTTTCATGTTGTTAAAATATTTATAGTTTAATATATATATGTTTCTTATCAAGGCAGTATCCAATGCCCCACAATATGGCAAGTATAACAAAGGCATGAGCCAGCGAACCAAAGTATTCTCCTACCAAAGGCGCAAAGAGCTTGTGATACAAAAAGCCTGTAATAGAGGTTGTGTCATTGCCAAAACTAAATTGAAACGAGCCAAATACAATGGCAATTACATCACTCATTACAAAGAGAAACAATGGGTTTTTGCCAAATATGGCAAAGAACTTACACCAACGTTTGTAGCCTTTTACATCTATGATCCATATTAAAAGAGCTAACAGCGTAGAGGCAAGTCCGCAAGTAGTTAGCACAAAGGTGGGCGACCACACCTTTTTGTTTATCGGACATCCGTAGGAAAGCAGAAAACCAGCAAAGGTAAGCATAGTTCCTACAACGAACAAAGGTACTATCTTGCTGAGTATCATATCTTTCTTATCATCACTTGCCAACATTACTGCTGTATGGCTTTTCTTTCTAAATACCATTTTTCCAGCCATAAAGCCGATAAGTGTATGAGCAATGGCAGGCAAGGTGCTGAGCAATCCTTCTGGATCAATGCCATTATCGTGGTACATATGCGCATCGGTAAAAATAGTTCTGTCAACGATAGATAGTAAATTGCTGTCGTTATAAGCAAAACCGTTGCCGCAAAATAAAATAAAAAAATAGCCCACCAGCAAACTACCAATAATGTAAACAAAGTACTTGTGTTTTAAGGTAATAGCCAACAATGCTGTAATGCCATAGCAAGCAGCCAACCGAGCCAATACACCAGTAAGGCGCATTTTATCAACCGACCATACCATATACCATAGTTGTTCGCCAAAGCTACTACCTTCCAGTGGCGATGCCCAGCGATAGCAGAAACGTGAAAACCACCCCACAGCCAGTCCTATGAGGTAAAGTAGTACGGTTCGTTTCACTATTTTGATAATGGTTTGTTTGTTACAGGCAAACTTATACTTTTGCATGGAGATAAAAATGCACAGTCCCATCACAAACATAAAAAAGGGGAAAATAAGGTCGGTTGGCGTCATACCATTCCATTCGGCATGGTCTAAGGGGGCAAAGATATGTGCCCAACTGCCTGGATTGTTTACCAATATCATGCCTGCAATGGTAATTCCCCTCAAAATATCGATGGCTAAAATACGCTTGTTAGGTTGATGAATAGTGTGTGTCATTATAGATTTAGTGTTAACGGTATAAATAATATTTCTTTGATAACTGTTTAAAAGCCTTTACATCTTTGTTCCAGTAGGGTTCAATGTCTTTCCACAAATTATGTTTCATAAAGCGTTGACGTATTTCTTTAGAGCCACAAACCTTGTCGAACATATCGAACCGAGTTGTATCAGCATGTTGTAAAACAGCGTGTTCGGGATAGAGTTGAGCTATTTCTTGCATCAAAACAAACTGTAGACGAGTGAGTTGTACTTTTTTGTAGTTGGTAATGTAAACCTGAACCCCTTGCAACAGTTGTCCTTTTCCAATGCTGTAAAACGGACGAAGATAGATAGGGCGAAAGGTAACACCTGTTAATTGCAGTGCATTCAGCGTTTTAGATAATTGCTGCGCATTAATCCATGCAGCTGCAAACATTTGGAACGGAATAGTATATCCTACACCAATAGATAAATACCCCAATTCGCCAATAATACCACTTGCTGGGTAGTAGAAAGCAGTAAGTGCTTGAGGAATGTGTGGAGAAGGGGCTATCCATGGTAATTTGGTATCGTTAAAAGTCATGTTTCGCTTCCAACCTTTCATTTTTATAACAGTAAGCCTACATTGTACCTTGTTCTTTAGCATAAGCTCGCCATTGAGCAGGCATGCCAGTTCGCCACAAGTCAACCCATAGAGGTAAGGTATTTTGTACTGACTTACAAACGAAATACAACTATCTTCAGCCAAACAGCCTTCTACATGGTATCCGCCCAAAGGGTTAGGTCTATCTAACACTATAACCTCTTTACCATTTTCGGCTGCCGCTTCCATAACCAATCCCAAGGTACTGCAAAAGGTAAACGAGCGGCAGCCTATGTCCTGTATGTCGTATACGAGGGCATCAATATTCTGAAGCATCTCTTTGGTAGGTTTTCGAGTCTTTCCATAGAGTGAATAAATGGGCAACCCTGTAGCCTCATCACGCTGATTTTGTACCTTTGTACCAGCATAGATGTCGCCTCTAACACCATGCTCAGGACCATACAGAGCAACCAGTTTTACACCAGGAGCATGGTATAAAATATCTATAGTTGACCGTAAATCTTTGTTTACTCCTGTAGGATTAGTAACCAGTCCGATACGCTTACCCCTTAAAGTTTTAAAGTTTTTAGTTTCTAAAACATCAATCCCCGTCAATACCTGTTTGTGTTTGGCTTGCACACTCAAACAAGTATTACCTAAAACGACAAGCAGAGAAATATAAAAAATAAGTAGTTTCATTGTATTAGTGCTTGTTTTTTCGTCCGTATTGTGTATCTACATTCACTATCAATGTTACGGCTATGGTAGCTATGCAGCAAAGCATAACCAGCCAGAAGAAGTATTCGTAGCCCAGCCACTCTTGCAAATATCCTGCAAACATACCAGGTATCATCATGCTAAGTGCCATAAAGGCTGTGCAAATGGCATAGTGAGCAGTCTTAAATTCGCCTTCAGAAAAATATATCATATATAGCATATAGGCAGTAAAGCCAAAGCCGTAGCCCAACTGCTCTATGGCTACACAAGTGCTAATAATAATGATATTGTGAGGTAAAAACATACTTAGATACACGAAGGTAAGACAAGGAAGTGTCATACAAGCAGCCATAGGCCACAATGATTTTTTTAATCCCCACTTAGATACAGCAATACCCCCAATAATACCTCCAATAGTTAAGGCTATAACGCCAATGGTTCCGTATACCCAGCCTACCTCTCTTGTTGTTATTTCCAGTCCGCCGTTAGCTCCTTTGTCTACTAAGAAGGGCACTGCCATTTTGAGCAAGAAAGCTTCGGGCAAGCGGTAAAGCAGCATAAACACAATGGCTATCCATACTGCTGGTTTGGTAAAGTAAGTGGAGAAGGTTCTACCAAACTCCTTAAATATCTCTTTTGCACTGGCAGTTGCATCATTAATCTTGCCTTGGTCTTGTTGTGGACGAGGTATAACGAAGGTATGGTAGAGGGTAAGTATAGTGAATAAAGCTGCTGATATGCTCATGGTGATAATCCATGCCAGCGGTATGTTTCCCATGTGCAGTTCTAAATATCCTGCCACGAACACTAAAACGCCCTGCCCAAAGATAGAGGCAAAGCGATAGAAAGTGCTTCGTATGCCCACAAAGAACGATTGTTCAGAACGTTTGAGTGCCAGCATATAAAAGCCATCGGCTGCTATATCGTGTGTAGCCGATGCAAAGGCTGTAATAACAAACAATATGAGTGTAAAGGTAAACATACTAACAGGAGTACTACCCTGAGCTATTACTTTTGTACTGGGGTGGGGTATGGAGAAGGTTAGCAGGATGAAAGCTACACTCATCAGTGTTTGCATGGCAACAATCCACCAGCGTTTGGTGCGCAGTATATCTACAAATGGGCTCCATAGTGGTTTGATAACCCATGGTAGATATAACAAACTGGTAAACATAGCCATGTCGCCATTGGGTACGCCCATTTTGGTAAACATGATAACCGATATGTTGTTTACTATAAAATAAGGTATGCCTTCGGCAAAATACAAGGTAGGTATCCATTCCCAAGGGTTGATGTTAGATGTTATATGTTTCATTCTTTATTCTCTGTTTTAATGTGGTTCTATGTGTGGGGTAAAACATTGAGTTTACAATTTCATTGAGTTTGTGCCTTAATCTCATTGAGCTTGTCTCTCAATATCCATGAGTTTGTGGTACAATATCTATGAGTTTGTACCGCATAGTTTATATTAAAATGCTATAATTTTATAAATGCTTGGTATTCAGTGCAAAAATTAGCTGTTCTTATTTTGTTTTTGTTTGTTAAGAGCCATGCGTGCCTGTAACTCCCATGTGCGAATACGATCTTTGTACAGGTTGTTGGCGTTTACCTTCTCAATGCTCAGGGCAGCATCAGAGTTGCCACCCCATCTGCGGCAGAGGTATAGCACATCGTATATTCTGCCTATCTGGTAATGACGCGAAATAGCAAGTCCGATGGCATAATCTTCACCGTAACTGGTGTTAGGCAACATTAATTTTCTCAGTACAGGGGTATAAAATGCACGTGGAGCTCCTAAGCCATTAATGCGTAAAGCATTGTTTCTACCATTCTCGGGTGTCCACTCTTTGTGGTCAATTACCCCTGGAGGCAATGTGTTCAAGTCAAAGTCTGTCATCATATACGTACCTACCACCATGGCACATTGTTGCTGATAAAAGGCATTGACAATGGTTTGCAGGGTGTTAGTATCCTTATATAAGTCATCACTATCGAGCTGAATGGCAAATTTACCACACTTTTCGTAGTTTACACCATAGTTCCAGCACCCACCAATACCCAGGTCGTTGCGTTGAGGTATAAGGTGTATAACATGCTGATTGTCTTTGTATTGGTTGATAATGTTAGAGGTTTTATCGGTTGAATGGTTGTCAATGATAATGACATTAAACTTGAAATGAGTTTTTTGCATGAGCACTGACTCAATGGCAGCAGCAATAGTAGCTTCTCTGTTTTTTACAGGAATAATAACAGAGGCTTCGTTTTCAAATGCTTGCTGGTCAAAATTAATATGCTCGAAGTTAGGTTCAAGATATCCACCAATGGCTTTTAGGTGCTCGGTGCAAGCTTGTTCCATTTCTACTTGCCTATTGCGGTTGCGTGGATCAACGTAATCAAACTGCTTTTCACCACTCTTCCTTTGGTCTTCTTCTATCTCGCTATATAGAAATTCGTTGGCATGTACCAAGGTATGGTGCTCACTCAGTTTTAGTCGTATGTCATACAAGGCGGCATACTGATAATTTATCTTCATGCGAGTTACACTCTCTTTCAATGCTTGTGTGTTGAAAAAGAGAATGGAGCCAAAGTCGAAATCATCACGCAGCGAGCCTAATTGGTAGTCAATAACAGGTGCCTTGAACTGCTCTCCGCCCTTTATTTGATAATGATCGGTGTATACCATACCAGCTTGTGTGTTGTTTGCTATCTGGATAAGTCGGTGTAAAGCTCCGTACCCTATGCAGAGGGGTGTACTTTTGGTGTATATAAGTGTATATGGAGCTGAGGCTTGTTGGGCTATCTGGCGAATGGTGTTGGTGCAGAACAAGCTGTCTTTTACAGGATGAACACAGACAAAAGGTTCACTAAAAATCTTTGTGATAATGTTATATTGTGCATCGTTGTTGCAGGGTATAAAACAATCTATTGTTTTCATACGAATGATATTTTTATGTTGAATAATATTTTTTTATTTAAAATAGAGTATTAGTGAATGTTGCAGTGAGCAAGCCTCTGAAAGGGCGGCATATTATAGCGTAGGGGCTTGCCCCTATGTTATTGTGCTATTGCTCTCTGGTTGTAAAACTAATGCCCTTGTAAGGGGCGAATGTTTAGGCATATACTCCAGTTCTACCATTATAATTATGTTGCCTTTACAGGGTTCATTTTATATTATGTGTCGCCCCTTATATGGCTCATTTTTTATGTTATTGTGTCGCCCTTACAGTGCTTATTTGCAGAGAGGGTTGCCCTTTTTCTATCTTACTTATTGCTTTTTTTTAGGAAGAAATTCACTATGTCTGCCATGAGTTGGTTGCGTTCAGCAGCGCTTCCTATGGTTTCAAATGGTACGCCCATTACAAATGTGCTGTATGCACCATGGTAAGCTACGGCAGCACTTAGGTTGTTTTCTGTGTAGCGCATCACTGTATAGCTGTTGTTGCCAAAGGGAATAATGGCATCAGGCGACTCTACTATGTACATTTTGTTGTTGAGTGTGTGTGAATATTCGTAGTTGCTGGCAGACAAGTGTATGGGAGCCTCAACAGTATAGAGCCTGCCTGTGAGGGCAGCTCGGCTGTTTCGCCATTGATATTTTAAGATGTTAGTAGCAAAATCTTTATCAGCTTTTAATGGTTTACAATGTCTATTGTTCCATAAGTCGGATGCTACGTAAGCACCAGATACCATGATAGATGTACCTTTTTGTGTATATTGTGTAAGAACTTGCTGCATCTGTGGGGTAAAGGTTTTGAAAGTTAGCGGATATATTTTGCTGTTACCCAAAGGTGTTTGATATTGTTTGCCCAAAATAAGGTCTACAAAGGCTACATTGTCTTGTACTTTTGTAAGGCATTGACTGCTACACGATTGGAACGAACAGCCTGCTTTTAAGATAGCATCACCGTGTAGTGCTATGTAATCGAAAGTGTTTCCTGCTATTACTTTGCCTTCTTCGTTGCCATAACTATCGCCAAATCCGCCTGAATCGTCGTCAAGCCAGGGGCGTGAACGGTTAAACTCTTTTTGGCTGCCCACATAATTAATTTCTTTCATGTAAGGTACACCATGGTCGTATGAGTCTAAAAATCCAGCATATAGTGTATCGAGAGGGGCAGGTGCTACAAAACTTTCTGGAGCTGATATACGGTTGAACCCATTTACAATCAAGGCTTTTGGAGCTTGATGTTGTGAACTTTGTCCTACGGCAACAATTTCAGAAGGGAAGCTAATGCCGCCTTTGTTCATGGCAACAATTTTGAAACTTACCACTACATTGGTAGGTATGTGGGTAACATAGCGTGTTTTTTTCACCACATGTCCGTTGTCAAAATCGGCATTTCCATATCGAGTATAGACGATATATTTGTTGGGCTTGGCTGTTGGTTCGAGAGAGTCAACTTCTGGCTGCCATGTTATTTCGGCTTTTTGGTTTTTTGTTAATTTGGCAGAAAGATGACTCACTCTTAAAGGTGTTACTACATATTTTTGTTGGTACTGCTTGCTTAAAAAGCGGAGCATACCTTTATAGATGGCTCTGCTAACGGCAAAACGGAAACGAGGGTCTAAGCCATAGCGCATATCGGCAAAGTTTTGGTGCGATAATAGCTCTAGTAGCATGGCAGGCACACGTGGCACACGTGCTTCGAAGTAGGAGGCATTGCGGTTACCTCTGCTACTCCAGTGGGGGTCAAATTGCGAACGAATATCTCGAAGTATGCTGTTGTGTATGGTTTCGGCATACTCTTTGCATAGCAATCGAGGGGCTCCGTTGGCAAAAATGCTGTTGTATGATGAGGTAAAATAAATGCCCAATGTGCCTATTGTGCTGTCGTTAAGGGTGGTACCAGCATCACTATGAAAGGCCAGTGATAGAGAAATAGGAATGTTTAAGCCTTTGCCTTGAGGATAACTCTCAGAACCGCCACAAAGCCAATTAACCCAATTGCCTCTTGAGCGATAGTCGTCTATATAATCGTTGGTACCTTTTGTAGGCGAGTAAATGCTGTCTGGTACGCCAGCCCACTGCATCCAATAGCGTGCTCCCTCTGTAAATCGTGGATAAGTGCTAACCATGGGGCGTCCTATATTGCCCATGCCACCGCCAATTTTCACGGCATCGGCGGTAACAATCTCTCCTTTTTTGCCTGTTATATTGCTCAATGTGATACGGTGTTGGGCGTTATGTGCATTAAACATAAAGGTGCCAAGGTAAATCCATGTGCCACCTCCCATTTGTTGGTTTACCTTAAAAATACTTTTTCCGCCAGCGTGATATACAGTGTATATGGCTGTTGAGGTGCTTTGTGGCAATGTTTTGTATGCGACATATACGGCATATTTACCAGTATGCGGTACTTGTGGTGTCCATTGAGCAATACTTTCTTTTCCTTTTTTGATAGAATGGATGAGGCGATAAGTTCCTTCTTTAAAAGGATTTTGTATGCCAGTGTATATCTTACGTCTGTATGCAAAGCCTGCATCTGTGCCCTTTTGCCAGGTTATCTCTCCGTTTTGTTCGGTGTAAGAGGCATTGGTGTTAAATGGATTACCATCGTTATCAACAATTATCTCGGTAGGATTGCAGTCGCGTTCGCGTGGTAATAGTACATAGGCTCCTGCATTTTCGAGCATTGGTGTTAGAAAAGGCAGTACGTAACTCTGCGTGTATAGGTCTTCAACCGTTTGTAAGAGTCTGGCTCTCTGCCATTCCCATCTGTTGAGTTTTTTTTCGTAATATCTGCCATGACTTTGCCACATGGCAATGTGTCTGCCTGTTAATCCATATAGTGGATGATTGTTAGATGTAATTTCTGTAACCAATGGTTGCTTACAAGTAGGTGCAAACACAGTTGATAGCTTTTGTGCATGTATCATAAGGGTACTGGTAAAGCAACATATAGTTGTGGTGAGAATAGGAAAGGCTGTCATATATAAGGAGGTATATAAAGATTTTATTTTTGTTTAATGAGTAGACATAAGCCTATAAAGGTAAACAGGGCATTGAGTATTAGCAGTTCGTAACTAAACTGATAACCGCTAAACCATTGTACAGAGTTTTTGTCTAATATGAAACATAGTATGGGAGCGGCTGTGGCAACTAAGGGCACAAACTTGTCGCGCACTTGGCTTTTAGTGATAATACCAAAAGCAAACATTCCTAAAATGGGGCCGTAGGTGTAGCTAACAAGGGTGTATACAGCGTCAACAACAGTGGTACTATTGAGAAGATTGAAGCCGATAATAACCAGAGCCATGATGCCAGCCATGATGATATGTATGCGGTAGCGCAACTCTTTGATGTGTTTTTCGTTCTGGGTATGTGCTCCTAAAATGTCGATAGTAAACGATGTGGTGAGCGAAGTGAGTGCAGAACCTGCTGCATTGTAGGCGGATGATACCAATCCTATAATAAAAAGGATGCCTACAATGATGGGTAGATAACCGCCTGTGGTTATGGTTGGAAAGAGTTTGTCGCCTGTTTCGGTGATATGATTTTGGTTGGCAAAAAGGTAAAGTAGTACGCCTAACATCAGAAAGGCAGCAACCACAACAAACTGAAGGATGATGCTGAATATCATGTTTTTTTGTGATTCTTTGCTGTTGCGGCAGCTTAAATTGCGTTGCATCATGTCTTGATCTAAGCCGTTGGTAGCTATCATGGTAAAAATTCCTGCCAAAAATTGTTTGAAGAAGAATTGTTTGTCGTTGGGATTGTCAAAGAAAAACATTTTACTCATATTGCTTTGTCCTATGGCTTGCAAGGTGTTAGTGAAGGTAAAGCCCATATTTTTCGCAATAAAATAGATACATAATATAACCGAAATGATGAGACAAAAGGTTTTAATGACATCAGCCCATATAACAGATTTTACACCTCCGCGAAAAGTGTACAGCCATACAAAGGTTACAGAGATAATTACATTGATGTAAAAAGGAATGCTTAATGGCTCGAATGCCAACATTTGTAGGATGAAACAAACAAGGAATAAACGTATAGCAGCCCCTAACATCTTGCTAATAAAGAAGAACCATGCGCCTGTATGATAAGAAAATAAGCCAAAACGGTTGCTCAAGTATTCGTACACAGAGGTTAACTTCATTCTGTAAAATAAAGGGGTTAACACAAACGCAATGATGAGTTGACCTACGATAAAGCCCAGTACTAATTGTAAATAGCCAAAGCCACTCTTGCTAACCATACCTGGAACGGATACGTAGGTAACGCCCGAAATGCTGGCTCCTATCATAGCAAATGCTACAATGTACCATTTAGATTGTCTACTACCCGAGAAGAAATCGGCATTATTGGTTTGCTTTTTTCTGAATGCAATGGCTAATTGTACTAGAAAGTAGATACCAACGGTGATGAGGATAATAATAGGTGTCATTATAGATAAGTGTACAATAAGGTAATAAAGTTATTCTTTGTAAAGAAGATAGGGACGACGTTGTTGCTTGAATAGCTTAACATCGTTTTGCCATTTGGCTTTGATTTCATTTGCACTGTAGCCGTTGATAATCATTTCTCGAATGTAGGTAACGCCTGTTAACTTGTCAAAGAACGGTGTGAAAAACTTCTCACCGAGGTTTAAATTGCGGTACGCATTGATGACGTACGAAAAGTCTACTCCTTTTTGTTGTATGGTTTTGCTGTCTATGGTGCTCAGATTAATTCCGTAACAACATTTGTTTAACTGGGGAGGATACTTGGCTCCAGGCATACTTTTGGGGGTGAAAGAATAACTGTAGCCAGTCATATTAGGATGACCATATTGTTGAAAAGGCAAAGAGGTACCACGCCCTAAGCTTACATTGGTTCCTTCAAAATAACAAATACTGGGATAGAGGTATACAGACTGCATATTAGGAAGATTGGGAGATGGTGCTATTGGTAGTGAATAGCGTGTTTGGTGAGTGTAGTTTTTACATTTTACAATAGTAAGTTTGCATGTGCGATGTTGGTTGAGCCAGCCCTCTCCGTTAATCATCTGTGCCAGTTCGCCTAAAGTCATTCCATGAACAATGGGGATAGGTAAGGCTCCTACGCCCGATTTTAATTTCATATCAAGTATCGGACCGTCTACATAAAAACCATTAGGGTTGGGGCGATCTAACAATAACACGGGTGTGTTTACCTCTGCACAGATGTTCATTAATTGGAGCATAGATATATAATAGGTGTAAAAACGTAAGCCCACATCTTGTATGTCAATGATAAGTAAGTTGGCTTTTCTTAGTAATTGCTTGTTATCTTCGTTCTTTTTACCATTGTATAATGAGTATATTTTTACGCCAGTTTGAGCATCAATAGAGTTGTTTACGTGTTCGCCAGCATCGGCATTACCCCTAAATCCATGTTCGGGCGACATTACTCCTATTATTTTGAAATGGTGATTGAGCAGAACATCTAATAGGTGTTGGTTGCCAATGGTACTGGTATGATTGGCAAAGAGTACAATTTTCTTTCCTTTTAGTAAGTGAAAATATGCATCAGTTTGTTCAGCTCCTGTAATGACATTAACGGTAGCAACAGATTGTTGGGTGGCGTTGTCGTCATCTGTATATGTTCTTTTGTTTGTTGTTGCTGCAATTGTTAAGCTCATTATGTTGAGTGAAAGTAACAGCAACATGATGTGGATAGGTTTTTTCATGTTTTGATTCGGATTGTTTTGTACCAAACAAAGATAGAATAAAATTTTAGAATTAGAAACATCAAATAAGTGTATTTTATATTTATTTGCTTATTTTAAAATTCAAGACTCAACATTTTGACTCTTGTTTTAGACAGGCTTTATGAATTAGCATTGTTAGACTTTAAACTTATTTTTTTTAGATTAAAATGTAAGTAGTAACGGAGTGTAGCGAGCTATACAACTGTGCGAACCTAATATTAAGCCAAAAAACAGTGCAAGCCGAATATAATCAAACTTGTTTGGATTGTTGCTGGCAGCCTTTAGCTTTGCTTTATCATACTTTATGTATAGGTGTTTTTATAAAAAACTTTGTACCTTTGCAATTGTATTCTAATCAGTATAAAGCAAGATGAATTTAATAGCTGTGAGTGGCTCTTCAAAGACAGAATGGGCTTTTGTTGAAAATAACATATTAATAGCATTGACAGAAACCGAGGGTATTAATCCTTATTTTCAAACGCGCCGTGAGATGAGTAGAAGCATTCGTTTAGGATTGGGCGAAGAGTATTTTCATAAGAAGTTGAACCATATATACTTTTATGGGGCTGGCTGTAGTGATGAAATCAAAAAAAAATTGGTTAGTCAGTCGCTTGTATCGCAGTTTAAAACTCCTGCAAGTATTGAAAGCGACTTGTTGGGAACGGCTCGCTCTCAGTGTATGGATAAGGTTGGAATAGCCTGTATATTGGGTACTGGCTCCAACTCTTGTTTCTATGACGGAACGCAAATTACAAAGAATGTGCGTCCTGGTGGATATATATTAGGTGATGAAGGTAGCGCATCGGCTATAGGAAGAGCGTTTTTGTCTGATGTGCTTAAGGAACTGGCTCCGCAAGATTTGGCAGAAACCTTCTTCTTTCAGCAGCATACTTCGGTAACTGAAATTATGGAAGCTGTATATGATAAGCCGTTGCCACATTATTATTTATCGTCTGTTTCATCATTTTTATCAGAATATCAGCAGTCGGCTTATGTAAAAAACTTGGTTGTTAATAGTTTTAGAAACTTTATGAAGCGCAACTTATGTCAGTATCAATATCAAAATGTTCCAGTGTATTTTACTGGTTTTGTGGCACTTAACTTCTCATTGATATTAAGAGATGTGTGCAAAGAGTTTAACTTTGAACCCGCAAATATCGGTGCATCGGTTATGCAAGGCTTGGTAAAATATCATGCACAGCATTTGTGTGTATGAGCAAAGTGATATTGATAAAAATAGTTTGTACATTTTTTTTATACTTACAAGTTATCTCACAAGATAGGTACACTCTCTCTATGCGATTGCTCTTATAAAATAGGTAACCCATTGACAGAATAAAGTATGCACTAAATTAATTCTGCCAACAGGGTAAATATAGAAAAACTTGCGTAATATTTATGCTGTACAGCGCACTGTAATTTATTATTTTGTAATTAACTATTAGGTGAGAAACATATTGAAAATATATTAGCTTAAGTTATTTTAAGGTAAAGGATAATTGTAAAAAAAACTCTTTTATATCTTATTAATCTCTTGAATTACAATATAGTAATATACTTATAGGCTCAGTATTTAGTTATATAAAGATATGTATTTTGAAGATTAGAAACATTCTTTAACATTAAAAATAAACAAACAATGATAAAAACAACTATTTTTGTAAAAAAAATAGAGCAATATATACTCGTGTTAACCTCAAATGCTAATATTAGTACTTGTATAATACCATATTACAAGTTATAATATTATTGAGAACATGAATAACAACTCGCCATAGATATGGGGGTTGTAAAGATGTTGAACCAAAATATACTATTACTAACTTAAATAAAGAGTCTATGAAAACAACTAATTATCTGTTTACGATGTTAGCTCTTATAGGTGGTACATTTGTTTCTCAAAGTGCTTATGCCTTGCGTAATACACAGCCACTGGTTGTTGTTTCACCGCAACAGCAGGTTGTAAAGGGTGTAGTCGTGGATAAAAAAGGCGAACCTATTGTGGGTGCAACCGTTTCTGTTGTAGGTAAAACTATGGGTGTTATAACAGATATAAATGGAAAATTTAGCCTTCATGTACCTAATGAAACCAAGCTCCGTGTAACTTATGTTGGCTATAAAACCATTATCGTTATGGCTCGCCCTAATATGCAAATAGCCCTTGACGAAGATGCTGGTCAACTTTCTGAGGTGGTAGTAGTAGGATATGGTACACAGAAGAAAACTAATTTGACGGGTGCAGTGGCAAATATTGATGTAAAGGAAGCTATAGCAAGTCGTCCTATCACAGATGTAGGTAAAGCTTTGCAAGGTATTACACCAGGTTTGACAATTATTAATAAGATAGGAGGTGTAGGTACAGAGTCGACAATTAAGCTACGTGGCTCTATAGGCTCTCTAAATGCTTCTGGCGGAACAAGCCCATTAATCTTGGTTGATAACGTGGAAGTTCCCAGTTTGAACCTGATTAATCCTGATGATATAGAAACTATTTCAGTTTTGAAAGATGCAGCATCGGCATCTATTTATGGTACACGTGCAGCTTGGGGCGTTATCCTGATAACAACAAAGCAAGGCGCAAGCAATGATAAAGTTAGAGTTTCTTACTCAAATAACTTTGCATGGAATACTCCTACAACGATGCCTAAGTTGGCTTCAGCATCGGATAATGCTGAGTATATTTGGAATATCATGCAATCTGAAGGCTTATCTCAGAAGAGTAATATTGGTTATACTATCGACCAACATGCCATAAGCAAGATAAAAGAGTGGGAGCAAAACTATGGAACAATGTCGAAAGGAGAACTTGGAGAAATGAAAGAGGGACGCGACTTTGAAATCCTTAATGGTAAAACATATTTCTATCGTTCATTTGATCCTATCAAAGAATTTACAAGAAAATGGACCCCACAACAAAATCATAGCTTGTCGTTTACTGGAGGAAACAGTAAAACTCAATACAATATCAGCCTAAGTTATTTAGACCAGAAAGGAGTTATTAAATTTAATACCGATGAATATAATCGATATACTTTGCATAGCAACATAACAACAGCTATTAATAAGTGGTGGAAGGTACGTAGTAATATATTGTTTACCAGATCTAAAAACGATCAACCCTTTAAATTTACATCTGGTCAGTATGATGCTTGGTTTTATTTGTTGCGTTGGCCTCGTTGGTATCCATATGCAGATTATGAAGGAAAACCATTCAGATCTGCTGTTACAGAGATTAAGCATGGTAATCGCGAAACAATGACTTCTTCCTATATTCGTGCTAATTTAGGTACAGAACTTAATCCTATTAAGAATTTATCTATCAACTTTGATTATACTTTCTCTTTTGCAAATGATGCTCAAAAAAGAAATGGAGGTGTAATTTGGGCATACGATATGTTTACTACCGCACCATTTAACAATTATTCTAAGCTGTATAGCAACAGTGATGCAGTAATACAAAACAGTATGTACACAACACAGCATATATTTAAAGGTTATGCTACTTACCAGTTTAACTTACAGAGCAGGCATAACTTTAAGTTGATGGGAGGATTTGATGCAGAGAAGAGAGAGAACCTTGGGCATCACTCTAAACGTAAGGGATTAATTACAGAACAACTACCTGAAATAGCTTTAACCTCTGGTGAGCAATATGCTTTTGCAAAAGGATTGAGCTATCATAATCATTTTGCTGCTGCAGGTTTCTTTGGACGTATTAACTATGATTATTTACAAAAATATCTTTTAGAATTGAATGCACGCTATGATGGCTCTTCTCGTTTTCCAGATGGAAAAAAGTTTGCTTTCTTCCCTTCTGTTTCAGCAGGCTGGCGTGTATCTGAAGAAAACTTTATGAAGTGGGCTTCCCCTGCATTAACTAACTTGAAGTTACGTGGCTCGTGGGGTACGATTGGTAACCAAGATGTTGCACCTTATTCATTTATGTCTATCATGTCTTCTAGTAATTCAGGATGGGTAGTAGATAATAAGGAGCAAATGTCTCTTAACACCCCTTCTGTTATCTCTCCAACATTGACATGGGAACGTGTAACAACATTAGATTTAGGTATAGATTTAGCATTATTGAACCATGATTTGAAATTTACATTTGATTGGTATAGACGTGTTACATCTGATATGCACACAGAAGGAGAAGCTTTGCCTTCAACCTTTGGAGCAAGTGTTCCAAAAATAAATTATGGAGAATTAACTGGAACAGGATTTGAATTGAGTGTAAATTATCAACATTTGTTTGATAATGGGCTTGGCGTTAATGCAGGAGCAGCATTATCTCATGTTACAGAGGAAATTACAAAATTCAATAAGCAAAATCGTAATATTTATGGATTTTACGAAGGTAAACGCCTTGGAGAGATTTGGGGCTATACCACCGACCGTTTGTTCCAAAAAGAAGATTTCGAAGAAAATGGTAAAATGAAAAAAGGTATTGCTTCTCAAGATTTATTTGAAAAAGGTAATTTCAAATTCGGTCCTGGTGATATAAAATATAAAGATTTAGATGGAGATCATAAGATTTCTTACGGTAAGAATACTGTAGAAGATCATGGAGACTTATCTGTTATTGGTAATACCTTACCTAATTTTGAATACAGTTTTACTTTTGGAGCAACGTATAAAGGCTTTGATGTAAGTGTATTTTTCCAAGGTGTGGGCAAAAGAGACCTTTGGGCTGGTGGTGCTGTTGCAATAGCAGGAGGCGGATCTGGCTATATGGATGCAGCTTTTGAACATCAAATGGATTATTGGACACCTACACATACTAATGCTTTCTATCCTCGTCCTGTTGATATGGCATGGACAACTAAAGGAAAAAATTATCTTACACAAACTCGTTTCTTGCAAGATATGTCATATCTTCGTTGTAAGAACATTACAGCGGGCTATACTCTTCCTGCAAATTGGACAAAGAAAATTTGTCTTCAAAACTTTAGATTTTATATCAGTGGAGAAAATTTATTTGAGTTTGACAACATGAATTTGCCTCTCGATCCAGAGACAACAGGATTTAAGGCGGGGTATGGCAATAGCGACTGGTCGTTTGGTAGAAGCTATCCTTACTCGCGTACCTTGTCTTTTGGCGTGCAAGCAGTGTTCTAATTTTTTTAAAAGTAACTATTATGAAAAAACAATTATTTGGATTAGGATTAATTCTATTATCATTAACATTTACAGCATGTAATGATTTCTTATCCTTAGAACCGCTTTCAGAAGTAAGAAATTCACCAGAATTTTGGAACTCAGAGTCAAATATAAGAATTGCAACAAGCCATTATTATACCACATATTTCCCTGGTTATCGATCGGGGTGGGCACGTTCCGATTATTTTTCTCAAACAAAAGTTGCTGACTGGACTGACGATATAGCACAATTAAAGGCTACCTTTTTTACAAAGGTTGCTCCAGCTTCAACGCCTAAATCAGAATGGTCTTTTAATAATGTAAGAGCACTAAATCTTCAGATAAAGTCTATAGAAAATTCTAAATTAAAGGCAGAAACTAAAAATCACTGGTTAGGTGTAAGCCGTTTCTTGCGTGCTATGGAATATGCACAATTGGTTTCTAAGTTTGGTGATGTACCTTTATTTACAGAGGTTATTGATAAAACAGATTATAAGAACCTTTATAAGCCACGCGATTCGCGACAAGTTGTAATGGAGCAAGTATTGGCAGATTTGCAGTTTGCTGCTGCTAATGTTAGAGCCTCTGATGGAAAAGCTGGGCTTACTATTAATAAAGATGTAGTGCTTTCTTTTGCCTCTCGCATTATGCTGTTTGAAGGCACATGGCAAAAGTATCGTGAAAAAAATGATAATTTAGCAAAGAAGTTTCTTTCTGAAGCTAAAAACTTTGCCGAAACAATCATGAAAGAAGGCAAATATCACCTATGTAAAAATTATAAGGATTTAACAACATCTGTTGATTTAGCTGGAAATCCAGAAATTATTATGTACCGCTCTTATGTAGAATCTGCTGTTACTCATAGCTTAATGGCTTTCCAAAATACAGAACATGAGGAGAGTGCCCCATCAAAATCATTGATTGATGCTTATTTATCAAAAAATGGATTACCTATCACTCAAAAGGATAATAAAATGTTCAAGGGTGATAAATGGTTCTATGATGAAATGAGTAATCGTGATCCTCGCTTGTATGCCAATATAGATACTGCAGGCTTATTTATTACTGGTGTTGCTGACGTGTGGGCTGTATCTGGATATTTTGGAAATAGATTTGTCAATGAAGCTTTGAAAAATTTACCTGGAGGAAAAAGTAATACCTGTATTACCGATGCTCCTATTATGAAATATAACGAAGTATTGATGAATTATATTGAGGCTGCTGCCGAATTGGCTTCATTAAATGCTTACACTTTAACGCAGGCTGATTTTGATAAAACCATAAATGTTCTTCGTGACCGCCCAAGTACAATGATGCCACATCTTACTTTAGCAGGTAATGAATTGAAGGTAAATGGAATTGTTATCAATGATCCTAAACGCGATGCCGACGTATCTCCTATATTATGGGAAATAAGAAGAGAGCGTCGTACCGAATTAGTTTTTGAGGGTATCCGTTTTAATGATTTGCGTAGATGGAGTAAACTTAATTATGCAGATATGAAACTTAACCCAGAACTTAACAGGGGAGCTTGGATAAATAAGCCAAGATATATAGAATGGTATAATACAACTCATCCAAGTAAGAATCCGCTAACAATAAAAAGTTTAGATGGCGTTAAATTAATTGGCGGTGGAACAGAAGGATATATTCAACCTATTCAGGACGAATCCAAGATGAGAACTTATCAAGAAAAAGATTATTTATACCCTATACCAAAAGATCAGATTACTCTTTATGAAGAGAAAGGATTTAAGTTAACTCAAAATTATGGTTGGTAATCTATACTCATTTCTTGCATCAAGTAGAATAATCCATTCTTTTATATAACATAAGAAAAAGGTTGCTACTTGCTATTGGTGTTTCTTATTTTAAGAAAGCATTCATAGCAGGGAGCAACCTTTTTTTTGAAAATAATGAGCATTTCTTATAAAGCTACTTCTATAAATTAGCATTGTTAGATGTTATACTTATTTTTTTTTTGAGTACAAAATGTAAATGATAAAGGATTGTAGCGAGCTAAACTCTTGTGCAAACTTACATATTTACCCCCCC
>CAMQBR010000006.1 GCA_946999045.1 uncultured Prevotella sp. | reverse complement strand
GTTGCCACGGAAGGTCTTCTCTCCGCTTGCGGTTTTCTCTCCACTGTTATGACAGGTCGGTATCAGGCCGAGATAACTGGCGAACTGGTTCTCGTTACGAAATCTCTTCACATCGTAGATTTCTGTCAGTATGCATATGGCTACACTTACACCTATGCCGGGTATCGACATCAGAAGCTCGTAATTGTTCCTGTACCTGTCGGTCTGCGCAAGCCTTCGTATGGATTTTGTCGCGTCCAAGAGTGTCTGGCGTATCGTCTCCACCTGCTTGACGAGCAAGTCCAACGACAATCTTGAGGAGGAAAGCAGCACGACATCCTCCTTGAGCCATTTGATGAAAGCCCTTGACCAGTGCGTCCCTGGTCTTGCGAACCGCTCGGGTATCTCCACGCCATTGCAGTGCAGCAGGTGCTTCACCCTTGCCTTGTAGCCGGAGAGTTGTTTCTGTATGGTCTTCCTTATGCGGATGACTGACCTGTCATCGATATTCTCTTTCTCACGGATGTATATGGGGCGGATGTCACCGGCGCGCAAGGAGCGCGCAAGTTTGGCTGCGTCTACCTTATCGGTCTTCATCACCTCCTCGTACTGGGTGGTCGGAACATCCGCGGCATGGGTCACGACACAGTTGATGCCGTACTCCTTGAGAGCGTAGTATGTGGAAAAACCACTGAAGCCTGACTCATACACGGCATGGTACTCGCCATCAGGGAAATGCTTCTTCAAAAAGTCAAAGAGCGTCTTTGCGGAGGCTTGCTGCGGGTGCCTCTCTTTGTAACCCGACTCGGTCAGCACACAGACCTCCCAAGTTTTTGCATGCACATCAATTCCGATGTAAATCTTTTGTCCTTTGAAGGAAATTTTGTTTCTTTGCATATCGGTACGGTTCTAATTGTTTGTCATTTGTCGTTTGCACTACAAATATACAATCCAATTATTATCGTACCAACTTTTTTCTTGCAGACTATGAAAAACACTGCGGTGGTTTGCCATGCGGCCAGAGGTGCGAAGCCTCCGAAGAGCGGCATCCGACCTGTCTCAGTGTGTTAGTCTTTGCAAACATAGTAACTAATTGTTTTTTATCTCTTCAGCAAATCTTTTATTCCATCCATATCAAATGTAAGGGTAAAGCGCATGGTTTGGTCAAGCGGATTGCTCTTGGTAGTAGCAATTACATAACCAGCATCCAAAGAGAATACACTCATCTTAAAGCCAGCACCTACTGTAAAGTAGCTTAAATTACCTTTATTGGCTGACTGATGTCTGTAACCTGTGCGAACAGAAAACTGATTGTTGTAAACATATTCTGCACCTACGCACCATTGTACCTCTTGTAACTCCTCTTTGGCTCCATTAGGTGCATCATGGAAGCTCTTAAAGATACCAGAGATACTTGATACATCATAATATTCCTTTTGCAATCGGTCTTGATACTCCTGCTCATTTTCATTTGATTTTTTTTTAGGATAAGTAGGTATCAACAATTTATTGGCATCGGCAGCAAAGGTAACACGATTGTACTCATCAATAGGAATCATTAAAGAAGCACCTAAACGCAAGTTGGTTGGGATAAACTGTGGATGGTCATCGCCACCAAAGGTTATTTTACTACCTATGTTAGAGATGTTAAGTCCCAATCCCAACTGACATTCACGCTCTCCCAAATTGAGATAGTTTTGATAATAAGCCGACACATCAGCAGCGAAAGACGAACCTGGAGTAGTTTCATCCTTCAATGAAGAATTTAAATTAGAATAAATCCACCGCACAGAAGCTCCTAATGAGAAGCGTTCGCTCAACATTAAGGAGTAAGCAACATCGGCAGACATCTCGTAAGGATTGATAGTAAGTGCTGGTGAAGTGCCAACGCTCTTATCGTATTCGTTTACTTCACCCAAAGAAAAATAACGTAAAGAACTAGAGATTGCGCTGTAATCTCCAATGCGATAATAGCCTACTAAATAACCTAAATATATATCATTTACCAATTGTCTAAGCCAAGGAGTGTAGTTGAGTGCCACCCCTGCCCTGCTAATGGTAAAGGGATATTTGGCTGGATTCCAATATTGTGAACATACATCAGGGTCGGTAGCTGCACCTATATCACCCATACCTGCTGCTCGTGCATCAGGAGCTATCATTTGTGAAGTAACAGTATATAGCTCAGGATTAAACATATTGCGCTTTTCTTGTGCCTGCAATGACAATGCACAAAAGAAAAGAAACGAAGTAAGTACTATTTTCTGTAATTTATTCATATTAAGTTGATAGAAAAAAAATGATACGTATTAATGTCCAAGAATAATGAACTTTTGAGCTTTTGATACAAAAGAGCTCTTACCAGAAGCAATGCGAACACGATAGAGATAAACTCCTGTTTGCAAGCGTTGTGCGCCATTGGTACATAAGTTCCATGGAACGGTATATGTATTACTCTCACTTACGCCACGCTCTTTGTGTTGCCACAAGACACGTCCTGTCATGTCCATTACCTCTATTTCTACATCTAACAACGCCCCAATTCTGTCGTGATTGATGATAAAGGTGGTAAACGTACGGGCAGGATTTTGTGTACATCCAATAGAAAACAGCTGTGGTTGCATACCTTTTACCACATTAAATGTAAGTTCTGTTGTTGATGAATTATTCAGTATATCCCAAGCACGAAACTGTAATTTATGGAAACCAGAAGAGAGTTCGGGCAGTTGATAATAGGTAGAGCCACTGGTATAGCTTCCAAAATCGTATGTAAAGTGAGGATTTAGGCTGTAAGTTTTTGACATATCACCATCTATCGTCAATTGTAAATCGTGCCCGATACCTCTTCCAGACACATTGATTCCGTTTTCATCACTTACTTTTGCTACAAAATAAGGGGTACTATTAACATTTCCTCCATTGACAAATGAAGGGGTATTAAGATAGCAATAGATAGACGGACCGATAAAATCGTTGGCTATCTCGGCACTTCCACCCAAGGTAAAAGCATTGCTCATACCCTGTGCACTGAATTGATGATTGTTGCTCACAGCATAAATATTCAATAAACCTGTCGCATTGGAGTAATTAATATCCAGAGGAACGGCAAAGCGCAACGTAAACATCCCCTTTTTTACCTGATTAGATCCACTGTATAAGGTCTTGGGGTAATCAAAGAAACGAAATATATCTTTAGTTTCTAAATAATCATTTCTTCTGCATATTATCTCTTCTTTATTGTCTCTGACAGTTGCTGTAACTATACCTTCAAACTGAGGTGCATTCGCTATATGCCCCACAATCTTAGCAATACTGCCAGGTGTTAAGAAGGCATTTGCCTTAGAAGCGAGCGAAACATCATTGATAGAATCAACAACAATAGAATAAGTTGGTTGGTGTAGAGCCACTGCAGGGTCGCCCAATAATGTATAATTCAACTTGTTACAAGTTAAATCTTTTTCTCTTGTTATCATCTCATTCTTTGCTAATCTCTGTGCCTCCCCTATTGTGATAGGTTTCCCCTGTGCATCTTTGCTCAATACATGACGCAAAAAAGAGGTATTAAGATAAGCATTATAAAGAGCAATCACGGTTCGAGTTGTTCCCAAGAAAGCCAAAGCCCCACCATTAGGATTAAGAATGGCAGTTTCTCCAATAGTGGGAGATACACCGTCAAACGGCATAATATCGCACGAAGCGGTTATCCATAAGGGAAGATTGGTGTTACGAAAGAGTTCAAAATCACGTAAATTCAATACTCTTTCGTGTGACAACTGCGTAGCCATGCCATGACCGCCATAGTTCATAATTAATGCACCTTCAGCTTGTTGTTGCTTTATCAGCTGCGAAACAGTAGGATAAGTATTACCCGTAAAAGATGTTTCTCGCACAAAAGCATCCCACATAATCTTCTTAATTAAATAACCAGGATATAGTTTTGCTATATCATCTGCCGCCTTGTTGATGCTTTTCATGTGCAAATTGTTATCGCCATCATCGCCCATAAACACCAACGTGTTTTGCCAAGCGCCTGCATTTTTATTGGTAACATAGGTTATTACCTTATCAACCACCGCTTTTGCTTGTGCTTCTGTGGTTACAGGGAAGCGGCCTACTGCCACATCCTGCAAATCAGAAAAGTTTTCATTCGGTCCCTCTCCGTCATCAAGTGCACAGAAAAATCCATCGTCTACATAACTATACACTTTACTAAACGAGTTCTCACTTTCATAACACAACAGATAATCATCAGCATTCAACTGCCTGCACTCGGAAGTTAGCATACGATTATCCCACACACCATCGCCAAACAGCAAGAGATATTTAGGTATATCGTCCTTGCTTTTTGCCCGATCATAGAGCATTTTAAGGTATCTTCGGTAAGCATTGGCATCAGGTGTGCCACTTGAAAACTCGTTATATAATTCATCGGCAGGAACAATATGTACTCTTAACTTATCGTGTTGCTCATGAAAAGCCTTTAGGCGTTCAGCTTGATCACGCCATTTCTGCGTAGTGGGGATAATGATTACCATGTCTGCAAAGCCGTCGCCATGCAAATCTTGATGCGTTATATTGTACACATATTCTGGTTCGGGGAAGGCTACATCTTTGAGCTGTGGAGCTGGCAATGGCTCTTCCCATGCAAAAGAGATGTAATCTAAGCGCACTGGCGACCCCGACACATCTGTCAATGTAATGGTATCTGCCTGCCCTATATGCTGTATTCTGCATGTTAAATCACTTTCGCTGCCCATATCATGTTCGTCCAAAGAAATAGAGACATCTCCTATTTCCTTTCCATTGTGTAGCACTTTTACTTGTGCCGCAGCTCCTGCTGATACATTTACCGACACTTTTCCTCTGCAAAACCGCTTGACGGAAGGTATAATATAGGTGGCACTTTTACCAACTTCTATGGCTTCTGGGTGAAACAAATTACGACCTCCATAAAACCAAGCATAGCCATCTACTTCATAGAGCGAATGATAAAAATCGTTGGATGGATAAAATGAAGCAATAAATTTTTTGATATCTGTGGTCTTAGGCTCATCGTTGGTTTGAGTAATAAAATAATATCCGTAATCAGAGTAGGGATTACGAGTGCGTTTGGGGGTTGTTTTTGATGTCCACGACACACTGCCGTATGCGTAAAACAAGCGTTTCCCATTTACCCAGCAGGTAGGGACTTCTTTCAGATCATCGGTTTCTATGAGTTCTTGCTGCAATAATTTTTCGTTCTGTAACCGTCCGCCATAGCCGTAAACTTTTATTTTTTTTAAATCGGTAAAGCCTGCTTTCCTTATCAATTTATTAGTTAATTGGTATACACCTGTGGCAGGAACTCGTATTTTTGCCCAACTTCCTTTTGATAATACGGAGTGGGCGGCATACCTATCAGTACTTTCTACACGTGTTGAAATAGCACTGCGAGTAGCAATATTGCGCAAAGGCTGGGCCTTTACCTGCAGCATAAAACTAACAAGTTTCTGATAACGGTGATTACGGTATACCAAAGGACAGAAGTCAACTTGCAATAATCCTACTTTCCTACTAACACTGATAGACTTATTAGGAGTGGGCAAGGTGGGTAATATAGCTCTAGACAAACGCTGATAATGTGCAATATCGGCAGACGTCATGTTGATAAATTCTGGATAGAGAATAGAAACAGTGTAAACAGAATCGGCATAATGGATGCCTAAATCAAACGAGCAAGTAAAATGAGGCAACATAGTATCTATCTTAACATCCGCTGATGATAAGTTAAAAAAACGTTTTTGAGCCGATACTTGCAGACTCAAAAACATGATACATAATGTAAAAAAAACTTTTATTTCTCGTTGCACTCCTTTATTTCTTATTTACTTGAAATACTATTTGCAATGAAAATCTAATACTTTTCTGTCTTCCAAATACCCTTCCAAGTGGTCATCTATATTCACAGCTCCTGTACCAACAGGTGTGCCTGTAAACAGCATATCACCTGTTTTCAAGGTAAAATACTTACTGATATAGGCTATCAGTTCGTCTATCTTGTACAACATATCACCCGTAAAACCTTGTTGAACGGTTTGGTTGTTGATATCAAGATGAAAAGACAGAGCCTGTATATCTTTATATTTTTCTATCTCAACCCAATCGCCAATAGTGGCAGCACCATCAAAACTCTTGCAGAGTTCCCAGGGGAGTCCTTTTTGTCTTAACTTTACTTGCAGTTCTCTGGCGGTAAAGTCAACCCCTAACGTTACAGCATTATAGTAACGATGTGCAAACCTTTTAGGAATGGTTTTTCCCAAGCGACATATCCTCACCACCACTTCTGCTTCATATTCTATTCTTCCCAAGTCATCAGGTATAAAGAATGGTTTATGATCTTTGAGCAAAGCCGAGTCGGGTTTGATAAAAATTACAGGTTCATCTATTCTAGATAACGTTTCGCACAATTCTTTATTGTGTAACGAGTAATTCATTCCTACAGCAAATATTTTCATAATTTTTATTTTTAGATTTTATGGAGGTATTGGATATTAACGAACAATAGTTTATCCGTTGGTGTTATCACAGAGAGAGCACTCTTTCTTGTGTGCAAATTGATAATTCATTTCTTTTTGTGGTAGAGATATGGTGAAACAAACAAGAGTGGGCTGACAGACAATAAAAGCATATTGGTTATATACTACTCTCTAACTTTCCCATAAGGGGTATTCGCTCAACAGGGTAAGGCTGCAAACAAAAAAAACTACTCTGCTTTATATTTTGTAGAGGATGGTTACGCTTTAAGCATTAATTTTTCTTTATACCGTTATTATTATATTTATGAGAAGATTATCAATGAGAGAACGAGCTTACAGTGTAAATTATCTTTCAATGCGCTCAATAACAAGGTAGCTCGCTAAAGCTCATAACCCTGCCCTATCGAAAGAATATCCCCTTTGGGATTTTTGGAGAATGACTATAATTTTGAATTAACAATTATGTCGCCCTTGCTGTACTAACTTAGCTCACTCTTTTCTTTAGATAGGGAGCACAAGCCCTTATATCTACTATATTATATTACCTTTTCTAACTCACGTTAAGCTACCAACTGGCAGAGATGGTTCACGAGCTTGTTGGTAAGTTTATCACGCACCTACCTCTTGTGGGGGGGCTATATATCTCAAAGAGCCGATAAGATATACTTATCGGCTCTTGTATTGATGCTCTGTGTTATAACGAGAGGGTAATTCTCATATAAAAGCATCCCTTATTCAGCACGCAAGCTGAAACGTTTGAAGTCAACAACTGTCAAATCTTTGTCAGATTGCTTCAAGTACTCAGCAACGTTCATCTTACTATCTTGAATGTATTCTTGGTTCAACAAGCAATTCTCCTTGAAGAACTTGTTCATACGTCCCTTAGCAATATTCTGAATCATGTTCTCATTCATGTTTGCCATCTTCTGTTCTGCAGTATCTGATTTAATTTTACGAATCTCATCAGCTTGCTCTGCAGTAATATTACCTTTGCGAATACCTTCTTCAAGGTGCTCATCGCTCTCTGCGATATAAGCATTGAAACCAGCTTTCTTGATAGCAGCAGCAACAGCCTTGTTTATTTGCTCTTCCTTAGTCTTCTCAACAGCAACCTTGTATTCTGCCTCTTTAACCTCTTCAGAAACACCTTCCTCATTCAAAGCAACAGGATTCATAGCAGCTACTTGCATAGCAATGTTATGAGCTTGCTCTACAGCAGGCTTATTGGTTTGAACCATGGTACATAAGATATTCTTATTCATATGGTTATAGGTTTCGACATTGTTTCCCTCAATGAATTTGTAACCATCGAGTTCCATCTTCTCACCTGTAATACCAGAACGGAGTTTTACTGTAGTAGCAATATCTTTGCCATCAGCTAATGTCAAGCCAAGAATCTCGTCAATGCTTTTTGCTTTAGCAGCAATGGCAGCATCAAGAATCTGCTGTGTGCACTCAATAAATTCCTTGCCATTAGCAACGAAGTCGGTTTCACACTTCAAGGCAATCATTGCAGCAAATCCATCAACGCTCTTTACAAGAACGCAACCATTAACTGTCTCACGGTCAGAACGTTTAGCTGCAATAGCCAAACCACGTTCACGAACCAATTCTACAGCTTTATCCATATCTCCTTCTGCTTCGGTCAATGCTTTCTTGCAATCAGCCAAACCAGCACCAGTCATTTTACGAAGTTTCTGTATATCAGCAATTGTAACAGCCATAATATTAAAAATTATTTATTGGGGTTAATACTTTTGTCCATGTAAAAAAGAATAGAGAAGAACGAAGACTGCATCCGTAGGTATCTTTACCAGATTACATACCAAGCATTCTTCATTCCCCTCTATCTACTTTATTTATTCAGCAGCAGGAGCTTCAGTCTCAGCTTTTGCGTCTTCCTTTATAGGTGCTTCTTCTGCTTTGTTTGTATCTTTACGAGCAGCTTTGCGCTTTGTTTTAACCTCTGCAGCCTCTTCTTTTTGCTCTGCAGCAGCTTTCTCGTCAGCTTTCTCTGCCTTGCGCTCTTCCAATCCTTCAGTAATAGCCTGGCAGCAAGCTGTCAAGATTACCTCAATAGAATCTTTAGCGTCATCGTTAGCAGGGATAACGAAATCTACATTGCGAGGATCTGAATTGGTATCTACTGTACCAAATACAGGAATACCCAAGCGGTTAGCTTCCTTAACAGCAATATGCTCTTTGGTTACGTCTACTACGAACAATGCAGCTGGCAGACGAGTAAGGTCAGCAATAGAACCTAAGTTTTTCTCTAACTTAGTGCGTTGACGTGTAATCTGCAACAGCTCACGCTTAGAGATGTTAGCAAAAGTTCCGTCGTTCATCAACTTATCAATGTTTGCCATTTTCTTAACAGCCTTACGAATAGTAGGGAAGTTGGTGAGCATACCACCAGCCCAACGCTCAATAACGTATGGCATATTTACTGATGTAGCCTTTTCTGCTACAATGGCCTTAGCTTGTTTTTTAGTAGCGACAAACAAAATCTTCTTGCCAGACTTTGCTATTTGCTTCAAAGCCTCAGCTGCCTCGTCTATTTTTACGATAGTTTTATTTAAGTCAATAATGTGAATACCATTGCGCTCCATGAAGATATAAGGAGCCATTGCTGGATTCCATTTACGGCGAAGGTGTCCAAAGTGTGTACCTGCCTTTAACAGTTGGTCAAAATTTGTTCTTGACATTTTTTTCTTTTGTTTATTTGTTTACTTTCTTTTTAGTTGATCAGAACCAATCACCGGGTAGTCCCATGAGAAATGAAAATCGAGGTGATTTAGATACTAAACTGAGTTTTTTTTTGAATTTGTTAGTTTTTTGATTGAGGTTTTGATTTATTGTTATCTCTTTACGTACAAGATGCCTTGTATTTATTTACGGCATCCATAACAGGCAACCATAAAAACTTATCAACTAAAAAAACTAACAAACTAAAAAAAACTAACGCTTACTGAACTGGAAGCGACGACGAGCCTTTGGACGTCCTGGCTTCTTACGCTCAACAGCACGACTATCGCGAGTTAAGAAGCCATGATTTTTCAATGTCTTCTTATCTTCTGCGTTAATCTTTACAAGAGCTCGAGCAATGGCAAGGCGGAGAGCTTGGCTCTGACCAGTGTACCCTCCACCGTCAAGATTAACTTTAATATCGTATTTACCTTCAGCCTCAAGAGCTGCCAATGGCTGCTTAACCACATAGCGTAAGATAGCCGATGGGAAATAAGTCTCAATATCTTTCTTGTTAATAGTAATTTTACCGCTACCCTCTGTGAAATAAACACGAGCTACAGCGCTCTTACGGCGACCTATTGCGTTAATTATTTCCATGTTTCCTTATTATTTATACTGGTTAATATCAATTGCCTTAGGTTGTTGAGCTGCCTTATCATGCTCAGCACCTTCAAATACATAGAGGTTGTTCAAGAGAGAACGACCTAAAGGACCTTTTGGCAACATACCTTTTACGGCATGGCGAATAATTTTGTCAATACCATTTTTGCGGGTACGAAGGTCAGCAGGAGTATTGAAACGCTGCCCACCAGGATAACCGGTATAACGTGTGTAAATCTTATCGGTTTCTTTCTTGCCAGAGAATCTTACCTTCCCTGCATTGATAATAATAACGTTGTCTCCACAATCTACATGAGGAGTAAAAGTTGGTTTGTATTTGCCACGCAGCAACTTAGCCACTTTAGAGCAAAGCCGACCAACAATCTGGTCGGTTGCATCTACTACAACCCACCCTTTCTTTGCCATTTCCTTATTAATAGAAATAGTTTTGTAACTTAAAGTGTTCATTAAACTTCTTATTTTTACTACTAAAAAACATTTTTTATTTCACTCATGTACAGGCGATTCTCTAACCGTGTTACTCGGCCAAAAGTATCACTATTAACACTCCCATACAGGGGACTCTAAGTTCATCCCCGAAATAATCGGTCTACAAAATTACACATTTTATAATAACAGTGCACTATAATGGGCAAAGTAGACAGAAAATTTACAAATATTTAACAAGCTATTCCAACAGAAAATAAAGGGGGGGGGGATAAGTTATTAAGTTATTGAAGGAGTTAATGAGATAGAAAAGTCAAGCCATTAGACTTTCACTTTAAACATTGAGCTTTAAACTTTATGATTACTCATAGCCTTCTATAAAAAGTTTTAAGGAAATGTCATCATGCTGTCATTTTACAAAAAAAATATCAATATATGTTTTCTATCTATATATAATATATGTGCATTACGTGTCTTACAACATCCATAAGATATCATCATATATATATCATCATAAAGTTAAGAGACTATTTCTCTCAAATTACAATGATGCCCCAAAAGTATCTTACGCCTACAATTTATAAATCTTCCTCTCAAAAAAATATGAAACTAATTGCGAAAAATGTGTAACAACATTATTGTATAATGGTTCAAAATACTTTTTATTTCGTCTCAAAAACGCAGATAACATTTTTTAACACAAAAAAAACAAAACGTTAATATATTTTATTAGTTTTGCCATCGAAAAATCTAAATCTCACAAATAGCCTTAAAGGATATGATGAGATACACTGTAATCTATTAATTAAATAATAAAAGGCTGGTTCTATAAATTACCACCGTATATTGTAAGTAAATTTTATGAAATACGTTTTGTTATCGTTTGGCTTCTTTTCTGCTCAAAATATAAGCTTGCGCAATTATATAGCCCACTATGCACTTTCACCCTCTTTTACATTTTGACCTAAAAATAAGCTCAAAATTTAACAAAGATAGTTTATAGAACCAGTCTAAACAAAAATAATTTAACAATCTAAAAAGTAATGCAATAAGCATGGATAAAAAAAATGTTTTTTTAGTATTGCTATGTCTTGGTTTATCTGTTTCACCTTCAATAAGTTTAGCAGATACTAACATAGCATTGGCAGCTCAGCAAGCACACCAAATCACAGGTATTGTTCTTGACGAAGCCAACCAACCTGTAATAGGCGTTACGGTAAGGATTAAAGGAAACTCAAACACTGGAACAATTACTGATGCCAATGGTAAGTTTTCTATTAAAGCCTCGCCTAACGATGTAATTCAATTTTCTTATATCGGTTATGCTGATTATGAAGTAAAAGTAGGAAAACAGCATTCACTCACTGTTAACTTAAAGCCTGACAACAAAACACTTAACGAAGTGGTAATCACAGCTTTTGGAACAGGGCAAAAGAAAGCAAGTATTGTTGGATCTATACAAACAGTAAGGCCAAAAGACTTAGTTGTTCCATCATCTAACCTCTCTAACGCTTTTGCAGGACGTTTAGCAGGTGTCGTTGCTTTCCAGCGTAGTGGACAACCTGGTAGCAATGCTTCAAATTTCTACATTCGTGGTATTTCTACCATCAGTGGTATGACATCCCCATTGATTATTGTAGATGGTGTTGAAGTATCGGCTTCCGACTTAAATTCCTTAGACCCAGAGATTATAGAAAGCTTCTCTATCTTGAAAGATGCTACCGCTACCGCCATGTATGGTACACGTGGTGCTAATGGCGTAATGATTATTACAACTAAGAGCGGTGCTAACCTTGAGAAGCCTATCATTGGTGTACGTGTAGAAGCTAATATGACACAACCTACTAAGGTTCCTAAGTTTGTAGATGGTGCTCAATACATGGAAATGTTTAATGAGGCTGTGACGGGAGAATCGTCTGGTAATACATTGTATACTACCGAACAAATTATCAATACACGCAATCATGTAAACAAATACATTTATCCAGATGTAGATTGGTATAACGAGATATTCAAAGAGGCTGCATTTAACCAAAAAGCCAACTTTAATATTCGTGGAGGTACGAAAAAAATTACATACTTTATGAACATTGGCGCAAACCATGAAACAGGTATGATAAAGAATGTAGCTTCTAAATTGTTCTCTTACAGAAATAATATAGACTATTTGAAGTATACATTCCAAAACAACATCGATTTCCACATGAGCAAGAGTTCTACCATTTCATTGCGTTTGAATGTACAACTCAATGATTTGAGACAACCTAAAATAGATGTAAAATCACTTTACTCAGATGTTATGAACTCTAACCCTGTAGATTTCCCTACCTGCTACCCTCAAGGTTCAGATGCTTGGGTACATTGGGGTGCATGGAAAGGAGGAAACACTCAAGGTGCTCAAAACCCATTAGCTCGACTCACACAAGGCTATCAAGATATGTTTGAAAGCACTGTTATTGCCAATGTTGTTTTCGAGCAAAAGTTAGATATGCTATTGAAAGGTTTGCGTTTCAAGGCTCTTATTTCTTATAAAAACTGGAACCGTACAACAACTAATCGTGAGCAACCATATAACAAATATGTGTTAGATTCGTTCAAGAAAAATCCCGATGGTAGCTACACTGTCGTAGATAAGCCATTCGATGGAACACCTACAAAGCCTGTATTATCTACCAATTCTAGCACAGCTGGCGATCGTAGATTTTATGTTCAGTCGTTCTTTGACTATAACACCACATTTGGAAAACACAATATTGGAGCTTTATTGCTTTGGAATATTGACCAATACAACAACAACGTACCAAATGGACTTATTGCCTCATTACCACAACGTAAAATGGGATTTGCAGCACGTGCATCTTATTCGTACGACAACAAATATATGGTAGAAGTTAATGCTGGATACAATGGTTCTGAGAACTTTGCACCTGGACACCGCTGGGGGTTCTTCCCATCTGTCGCTATTGGTTGGAATATCTCACAGGAAAAATTCTGGGAGTCATTGGCTAATACAGTAAGCAACTTGAAATTACGAGCATCATACGGACTTGTAGGTAACGACCAATTACGTGGCGAACGTTTCTTGTACATGTCTGATATCACTTTACAAGACAACAAAACAGAGTTTACAACAGGAGACAGACAACAAACAACACTGAAAGGTCCTGTTTATACCCGATTTGAAAACAAAAGTATAACATGGGAAGTGGGTAGAAAGCTCAATGTTGGATTTGACATGCAACTATTCCGTGCATTGAATATTAACTTTGATGTATTTAACGAAATAAGAAGCAACATCTTCCAGCAACGGCAATCTATTCCTAATTATTTAGGAACAGGGCGCACTAAAGTATTTGGTAACCTTGCAAAGGTTAAAAACTGGGGCTTTGATTTAGCCATGGATTATGGTAAAGTTATCAACAAAGACTTAGCCATTCAATTTAAGGGTACTTTTACCTTCTCTCGTAACCGTATTATCGAATATGATGAAGCCCCAGGTTTGCGCCCATCACAAAGTATGATTGGACGTTCAGCAGAAGCCATCTTTGGTTATGTGGCTAACGGATTGTACATAGACGAGGCTGACATCGCCCATAGTCCTGTATCTCAGTTAGGTAACATACGTATAGCCCCAGGCGACATCAAATATGTAGACCAGCCTGATGAGAATGGTAAATATGATAACAAGATTACCAGTGAAGACAAGATACAATTAGGCTATCCTACTGTTCCTGAAATTATTTATGGCTTTGGTCCATCTATCTCTTACAAGCACTGGGATTTCTCATTCTTCTTCCAAGGCGTATGCAATACATCTATGATGTTAAGTGGATTTGCTCCATTTGGAACACAATACAATCGTAATGTATTGAAGTGGATTGCTGATGACTATTGGTCTCATACCAATCAAAATCCTAAAGCAGCATACCCACGCATAACAAAGAATGACAACAACCACAACACACAACCTTCAACATTCTGGTTGCGTGATGCACAATTCCTTAAGCTCAAGAATGTAGAAGTAGGTTACACCTACAAGAAAGCTCGTTTCTATGTAAGTGGTGTTAACTTGTTAACATTCTCACCATTCAAATACTGGGACCCTGAAATGGGTGGTGGTAAAGGCTTAAGCTACCCAACACAGAGAGTTGTCAATCTCGGTGTACAGATTACATTTAATAACTAATAACATCAAGAAAAAAAATGAATAAATTACATCATATACTTTTTATTCTGACATTATCTTTGGTTTCGCTTTCATCATGTAACTATTTGGATATTGTGCCAGATGAAAAAGCAAACGAAAACGATGCCTTTGCTGATAGGAATGCTGCAAAACGC
Source organism: uncultured Prevotella sp. (assembly GCA_946999045.1). GTDB lineage: Bacteria > Bacteroidota > Bacteroidia > Bacteroidales > Bacteroidaceae > Prevotella. The sequence continues at coordinate 54,483 of CAMQBR010000006.1, read as the reverse complement.
TTCCTTTATTCTTGCTATGCGTATATGCCACAAGCAAGACATGGATCTGCATCTCTCGATTTAATGACAGCAGATGAAGTCGTAACAGCATTTGAGCATGAAACATTTGCAAGATTTCCTAAAGGAACATATTCTGCATCAGACCCTGTTATATCATATTGGAACTCTCTTTTCCTTGGCATTAAGCAATGTTATTTGCTTATCAATAACATTGATAAAGTTCCTGAACTTGACAAAAATCTAAAAGCAGACTATATTGGACAGGCTAATTTCTTAATAGCATATTACCATTTTCTTCTTTGTCAAAGCTATGGCCCAATCATCCTTGTAAAAGAAGAGCCTTCGGTAAATACTCCAGCTGATTCTTATTTACCTCGTTCACCATACGATGAGTGTGTAGATTTCATTACAAAGAAGTTTGACGAAGCAGCCAAACAGTTACCAAAGAAAAGAACAAATGATAACTTTGGTTTAGCAACAAGTGTTGCTGCCAAGGCACTTAAAGCAAAAATGTTATTGTATGCAGCTTCACCATTATTTAATGGCAACAAAGAGTTTTATGCTAACTTCAAAGATCATAAAGGCAAACCTTTAATGCCATTGACATACGATGCCAACAAATGGGTAAAAGCACGCAATGCTTACAAAGAGGCTATTGCTGCAGCTGAAGAAGCTGGACACAGCTTGTATATGTCTACTAATTTTAACCTTGATGGTTATAACAACACAGAACCTAAGAATCCTATACAGCATCGTTTGAGATACACTATCTTACAAACAGCTAATCCTGAGATTATTTGGTCTGATAGTAGAGATGAAGGTCCATACGGTATTCAAAACAAAACCTTACCTTTTAATGGCAACTGGTCATGGAATGGTATCGCACCAACCATGGCAATGCTGAAGAGATTCTATACAGATAAAGGTTTGCCAATAGATGAAGATCCAGATTTTCCAAAAGGAAAAAATATCTACAACATCACAACCATTGCAGACAGCGATTCCATTCATGGCGATCCTGGTTCTAAAACTATTCTGTTTAATATGCACAGAGAACCTCGTTTCTATGCTTGGATTGGTTTCCAGGGAGGTTTCTTTGAAATTATGAGCAGCACCGATGGTAATGGAGGCTATAAAGACGATGCCAGCTATAAGAAATATAATACAGATGAAAATACAGGGAAATTAGTACTTAACTTTATTAAAGGAGGAAATGCGGCACGTAATGACCGCACCAATAATTATGCGCCTTCAGCATACCTAAATAAGAAAGGTATCGTACCAGGCTACCATGTTTCAACAAATAGTGGAAGTGCTCCGTTCTATGCTTGGCCTATTATCCGATTAGCAGATTTGTACTTAGGCTATGCTGAAGCTTGTGTTGAAACAGGAGACTTAGAAACTGTTAAAGAGTACTTAAACAAAGTTCGTACAAGAGCAGGTATTCCTACTGTTGAACAATCATGGAAAGGTATTGCAGAGCTTAATCAAAACAAATTAAGACAAATTGTTAGACAAGAAAGAATGATTGAAATGTACTTTGAAAATCAAACTTTCTGGGACTTGCGTAGATGGAAGATGGCTGATAAATATTTAGGTTCAAGACCCCATGGACTCAATATGGATGCCAAAAATATCGAAGATTTAGCTAAAGATACAGAGATACAGTTTGAGCGCAAATTTGAAAGTCCAACTAACTATCTCATGCCAATTCCAGTGGACGATGTAAAGAGAAATACTAAAATTGTTCAGAATCCAGGATATTAATTGATATACTATGATTAAAATAAAATATTTTACAGGACTACTACTTTGCAGTGTAGTCCTTACAATAACAAGTTGCAAGGAAGAAGAAAAGGTAACACCTGTAGCTGTTACTAATCTTAGAGCAGAAAGTACACCAGGACGTATCGTACTTCGTTGGAATACGCCAAAAGATGGAAATATAGATTACATCATGGTTAATTATCATGATGGATTGCTCAAAAAAGATATTATGCGTACAGCCAGTACGTATTCTGACAGTATTGAAATTCCAAATACTCGTAAAAAATATGGAAAATATAAATTTACGGTAGTTTCTGTTAGCTCTACAGGTGATAAAAGCGAAGTGCAGACTATTGAAAAAGAATCTGTGCCAGCTGCAAAAACAGTTCAAAACGACATGATAGATATCACTGCTAATAACTTGAGTACAAATGCACAAGAGCCAACAGAGGGTCCTATCAAAAATTTACTTGATGGTAATACAGATACTTTCTTCCATACTGCTTGGAGTAAAAACATACCAGGACCACACTGGCTACAAGTAAACTTGAATCAAGAAATAAAAGGCGATTATAAGTTCTACTATGCTCCTCGTAAGAATGGAAACAATAAACCTACAGACTTTGACTTGATGGGATCTACAGATGGTAAAACATGGTTCTTAATTAAGAATTTTACTGAGGCTGCCGATAAACTTCCTACCACCAGTAAAGATGCTTATACATCACCTATCTTCCATGCTAAGAAGCCTTTCAGCATGATTCGTATTATTGTTAATAAAACTAACAATGGAACGGTGTTCTTTACAATGTCAGAGTTTAAATTCTGGACCGTGTCTATATACGACCCAGAGGCTCCTGATGAAAAATAAATAAAGGGCGGTTCTATAAATTAGCTTTGACTGATTATGAGACTATTTTTTGAGGTCAATTTGTTTATGAGTGAAGGAGTATAGCGAGCTATACTACTGAACGAGCAAGCAAATTGAACCCAAAAAGAGTCCACAAGATGACAAAACGTAAAAATACTAAAAAAAACTTTACGGTGGTAATTTATAGCCCCCCCCTAAAGAAAAAAATAGTTCTAACATTAAGTAGGAGGTAAACACTAATCATAAAGTGTTTATCTCCTACTTTTATTTTGTAAACTATAAAAAAGAGTGTAGCGAGCTACACAACTAAGCAAACTACATTTTAAACAAAAAAAGTGCAAACCGAATACAACCTAACTTGTTTGGCTTGTTGAGAAGTAGCCTGTTTTCTATAAAAATAAGTTCAAAATCTAACGCAGCTAAATAATAGAACCCACCTTAACTATTCTCCTTATGAAAGAAAATGCGAGTAGAATTGAGAACAGCTAACAGTGCAACACCCGAGTCGGCAAACACTGCCATCCATAAGTTAGCAACACCAAAGACACCCAATAGCATAACCAAGAACTTAATGCTCAAAGCTAAAATAATATTCTCACGAACAATTTTACGTGTATACTTACCTATTTTGATAGCCGTAGACACTTTAGATGGTTGGTCGGTCTGTATAATCACATCAGCCGTTTCTACAGCCATATCAGCCCCTAAGCCACCCATGGCAATACCCACATCACTAATAGCCAACATTGGCGCATCGTTAATACCATCACCCACAACAGCTACTTTATTTCCTCGTTTTTGAGCTTGTTCGATATGTGCTACCTTATCAGCAGGAAGCAAATCACCATATGCCTGTTTAATACCCAATATCTTTGCTACCTTATTAACTAACTCTTGCCTATCGCCCGATAACATTTCAGCATGAACAGAGAGCGATGAAATGGCTATTTTTGCATCCTCCTTTAATGTATCTGCCAAGATAAAATACCCTACATACTGAGCGTTTTTAGCTACTGCTACAACAGTTTCAGGAATAGCTTTCAGTTCTTTATTATAAGTAATATGCTGCTTATCAAACAAACGAAGATTACCAACAGTCCACTCGTCATTAACAAGTCCATAGCCTGCAATATCCTGAGCATCTATCTTTTTATGAGTAGGACAATATTTTAAGATAGCTTTTGCAATAGGATGATTGCTCGATTTCTCCATAGCAGCAACCTTTTCTACAACATCTGGTGCAAGTCCTACAACCTGTTGTACGGCAAATTCACCCTTTGTTAACGTTCCTGTTTTATCAAGCATCACCACATCCACATCGGTAATAGCATCAATATAGTTGCTGCCTTTGAACAAGATACCATGTTTTGATGCCAAACCAATCCCCGCAAAATAACCTAACGGAATGCTAACAACCAAGGCACACGGACAAGAAATAACCAGAAAGACAAGTGCACGACGAAACCAGTCGCTAAAGATATAGGTATAACTGCTATCAAAGAAAGCATACGCCATAGGCAGTAAAATAGTTAATACTGCTAACAAAATAACAATTGGTGTATAGATATGAGCAAACCTACGAACAAATAATTCGGTAGGAGCTTTGCGCTCAGAAGCCTCTTCTACCATTTTAAGGATGCGAGCTACAGCCGATTCACTTTCCTCGTGTGTTACCTTAAGTTGTGAAACGCTATCGGTAGCAATCATTCCTGCCAACACCTCTTTGCCTTTTTCCAATATTCGGGGCATTGATTCACCTGTTAATGCAGCGGTATTAAAAGCAGTATCATTTGATAACAAAATACCATCGAGAGGTACACGCTCTCCAGCTTTTATCTCAATAACATCACCTATTTTTACATCAGCAGGTGATGTTTCTATAATTTTTCCGTTTTCTACTACATGAGCTACGGTTGGCTTAAAAGCCAACAACTCTTCTATATTGTTGCGAGCGCGGTCAACCGCTCTGTCTTGCAATGCTTCACCAATGCAATATAACAACATAACAGCTACCGCTTCGGGATATTCCCCAATGGCAAAAGCACCAATACAGGCTATTGTCATCAACATAAACTCACTAAAAATGTCACCTTTCAGCACCTCTTCCCATGCTTCTTTCATCACTGGCAATCCCACAAAAGCAAAAGCAATGATATACCAAGCTAACGAAACTATGGGTTGCTTAAGCAAGATAAAACCTACACAAGGGGCTAAAAGGCCTACAATTAACATTACACCTGAGACGATAATTTTCCACCATGCCATCTCTTCTTCTTCATTATGTTCGTGTTCCATTTATATTGATATTTTTAGTTTCTAAAAACAAAAGTAGACAAAATATAATGCAACTGGGTGTCAAAAATAACCGTCATGTAGATTTTATTGTTTATCTTTGCAAAAGATAAGTAACTCTCAACAATCATGGAAGAAGATTTTAACATAAGAGAAGAGCGAGTTTCATCTGCCGAAAAGGAGTTTGAAAACGCATTACGACCGCTAAAATTCTCAGATTTTAGCGGTCAGCCAAAGGTTGTTGAGAACCTTGAAATATTTGTAGCTGCTGCCAAATACCGCAAAGAGCCACTGGACCATACCCTTTTGCATGGACCTCCTGGATTAGGAAAGACAACCTTGAGCAACATCATTGCCAACGAGTTGGGGGTTGGATTTAAGTTAACAAGCGGTCCAGTGCTTGATAAGCCTGGCGATTTGGCAGGTATCCTTACTTCTCTTGAGCCCAACGATGTGCTGTTTATTGATGAAATTCACCGTCTGTCACCTGTAGTAGAAGAGTATCTTTATTCTGCCATGGAAGATTATCGTATTGATATTATGATAGATAAAGGTCCTTCGGCACGCTCTATCCAAATAGACTTAAATCCGTTTACCTTGGTAGGAGCTACCACTCGAAGTGGATTATTAACAGCTCCACTGCGTGCTCGCTTTGGTATCAACATGCACTTAGAATATTACCAGCCAGAAACATTGGTGAAAATTATTACTAGGAGTGCCCATATCTTAAAAGTTCCTATCAAAGAAGAAGCGGCTTACGAAATAGCACGGCGTTCGAGAGGTACACCCCGTATTGCCAATGCTTTGCTAAGACGAGTTCGAGATTTTGCACAAGTAAAGGGGAATGGAGGTATCAATACAGATATTGCAAAATTTGCTTTACAAGCTTTAAACATCGATCAATATGGATTGGACGAGATAGATAACAAGATATTGCTAACTATCATAGACAAATTCCGTGGTGGTCCGGTTGGATTAAGTACCATTGCTACGGCAATTGGTGAAGATACTGGTACGGTAGAAGAAGTTTACGAACCCTTCCTTATCATGGAAGGATTTATCAAACGTACACCAAGAGGACGAATGGCAACTCTTTTGGCATATCAGCATTTAGGGCGGAATGTAACCAGTAGCAACGTTGGTCAACCAGATTTGTTTACATCATAATTATGAGCAGCAACGAAAGAATTGGCTTATTTGTAGGTAGCTTCGACCCCTTTACTGTGGGGCATCACTCTATTGTACAACGGGCATTACCTCTATTCAACCGCATAGTGATTGGTGTGGGAGTAAATAGCATGAAGAAGTATATGTTCTCTGAAGAGGAACGTATACAAAATATTGCAACCTTATATGCTCATGAACCCCAAATATCAGTAAAAGCATATCACGATTTGTCAATAGAATTTGCTAAGCGTGAACATGCCAACTATTTTATAAAAGGTGCAAGGTCAGTAAAAGACTTTGAGTACGAACGTGAACAAGCAGAAATTAACAAGCAGATAGGTGGTATAGATACCATTTTATTGTACACCGAACCGCAGTTCGCCAGTGTTAGCTCAACGCTTGTTCGCGAGTTATTACGTTTTGGAGGTGATGTATCAGCATTTCTTCCACATTCTCCACAAAGCAAAAAAGAAAGTATTTAATTAATGTTCTCTCTGCTAATGAGAGACAAAAAAAATAGTCTTATATGATTACATATAACGTAGACGATGTAAAGATGCCAAAACTAAAAAAGCGTGAGACATCAGCTTGGATTAAAGCTGTTGCAGCTACTTACAATCGAAGAATTGGTGAAATTGGCTATATGTTTGTGAGCGATGAGAAAATACTCGAAGTTAATAATCAGTATTTGGGGCACGACTATTACACAGATGTCATTACATTTGACTATGATGAGGATGATGTTTTGAATGGTGATATTGTTATCAGCTTAAATACAGTTAGCTCTAATGCCGAACTTTTTCATAAATCTTTCGATGATGAATTGCACCGCGTTCTTATCCATGGCATCTTACATCTTGTTGGCATCAACGACAAAGGTCCTGGCGAACGAGAAATAATGGAAGCTGCAGAGAATAAGGCATTGGCTATGCTTAATCGGTAGTTAACACATTTTTGTGAGTTAACAAAAGTTCATAATATAATATACCCCTTAGTTAACGAGTTATTAGTTTGCAAGTTTACAAGTTAACATACTCTCAACAAGCAAGCTAATAGTTCGTAAGTAAAGTACTTATCAACTATCAACTTTAAGAAACTCGTTTACTTATCCATCTCTCCTTCACCTATTTTCCTATCAACTCTACCGCCTTGTTAACAATATCATTGGTAGAGTTGATAATACAAAAGTACTCACTCATATCCCACAAATCACGAGCAATGAGAGCTTTGAGCTGGGTTGTAAGTGCAGGCAACGTACGTTTTAGTTCTGTTTCATCTTTTGGTTTAACCTTCGCTTTCTCACCCAACTTAATAATTTGCTCAATTAAACATTGAGGAACTTGATAACCATGTAAAAACAAATCAAACGTTGTATACTTCTTTTTTAACTGCTTACGATGCAGGTCAACATAATGTAAGCATTCGTTTATCACCATACCCTTAGCCAATAGTTCACGATAAAATGGTGTAAATTTAGTAGTATCAAGCGGAACGAAGAAGTCGGGCATGATACCTCCACCACCATAAACCGTACGTTTTAATCGTAACGTTTTGTACTTCAAAGAGTCAGAAAAGTGAATACTATCGGCATGATAAAGCTCTCCATGCTTATAACGCTTATCCAATTCAAGCGCATAATCCATTTGATCGCCCTTTTTATACGGCTTCTGTATACAACGCCCAGAAGGAGTATAATAATGAGCTATGGTGAGTCTCATCATACTTCCATCAGGAAATTCTATAGGACGCTGTACCAATCCCTTACCAAACGAACGTCTTCCTACTACTTGAGCACGGTCTTGATCTTGCAAAGCCCCCGTAACAATCTCGGCAGCCGATGCCGAAAACTCATTAATCAATACCATCACCTTACCTGTTAACAAACTACCATTGCCTTTAGCACAATATTCATAGCGAGGCGTTTTGCGCCCTTTAGTGTACACTATCAAGTCATTAGCTTGCAAAAACTCATTAGCAATCTTTACAGCCGATTGTAAATACCCACCTCCATTATCTTGCAAATCTAATATAAGATGTTGCATACCTTTCTCTTTCAATGAAGCTATACACTGCATAAACTCTTCATACGTATTTGCACCAAAACTACCAATACGGATATATCCCACAGTAGGACGTATCATGTAGCTGGCATCAATAGTTTTAAGAGGTATTTTATCTCGAACAACCGTAAAATAGAGAACCCCTTTAATACCTCTTCTAATGATACCCACCTTTACCTTTGTACCCTTTTTACCACGTAATCGGCTCATAATTTCGCCCTTATTCATTTTTACACCAGCCACAGTGGTATCGTTTATGCTTACAATACGGTCGCCTGCTACAATACCTACCTTTTCACATGGACCGTTACTAATAGTTTGAATAATGACAAGTGTATCTTGAATGGTATTAAACTGTATGCCTACTCCTTCAAATGAGCCATTCAAAGCCTCGGTGAAAGCTTTGGTTTCTTTGGCTGTTGAGTACGAAGAATGAGGATCCAAGCCATTCAGCATTCCTCGAATAGCGTCCTCTACCATATTATTTTCATCTACCGTATCAACATACAAGTTATTAATAGCCATCTCTGCTATCTGCAATTTGCGTAAAGGAGATGTTTTACCAAAATTAAATGATATTGTTTGGGCAGAAGTCAATATACTCCCCAAAAGGGTGCTGATGATAATAAAAATAAACGTTCGTTTCATTATATTTGCAGGTAAATAAGTACGATGAAATGGCATAAAAATCGCTATATTTTGTGCCCTATTCTCTAATCAAGAGAGTTTGTATCTTCTTCGGGAATATCCTCCTCTATCACCAAGTTGTCTATAATAAAGTTTTGTCGCTCCATGGTATTTTTACCCATGTAGTACTCCAATAGTTTTTGAACCTGATCGGTTTTGTACAATGTTACTTGTTCTAAGCGCATATCTGCACCTATAAAATGTACAAACTCATCAGGAGAAATTTCTCCCAATCCCTTAAAGCGAGTAATCTCTGGGTCAGGACCAAGGTCTTTAATAGCTTGCTGTCGCTCTTCTTCGCTGTAACAATAACGAGTTATAAAATCGCTTTTTCGTTCCTTTTTATTAAGCTTTTCATCGGCATAGGCTATCACTTTCTTATCTTTTATCTTCGTTCTGCGGTTACGAACTCTAAACAATGGAGTTTGTAACACATACACATGCCCCTTTTTTATCAAGTCGGGGAAGAACTGCAGGAAGAAAGTAATAATTAACAAGCGAATGTGCATACCATCTACATCAGCATCGGTAGCAACTATTACTTTATTATAACGCAAGGTATCTAAACCGTCTTCTATGTCAAGAGCTGCTTGTAACAAATTAAATTCCTCGTTCTCGTACACCACTTTTTTGGTTAATCCAAACGAATTTAGCGGTTTACCTCGCAAAGAGAATACGGCTTGAGTGTTTACATCTCTGCTTTTAGTGATACTTCCACTTGCCGAATCGCCCTCCGTTATAAAGATGCAACTCTCTTCTTTGCGGTCGTTCTTGGCATCACTAAAATGTACTCTACAATCGCGCAACTTTCTGTTGTGTAAATTAGCCTTCTTAGCTCGCTCTCTCGCCAACTTAGTTACACCAGCCATAGCCTTACGCTCATGCTCATTGGCTTTAATCTTAGTTTCTAGGATATCGGCACAATCTTCCTTATGTATGTGTAGATAGTTGTCTACCTCACGCTTAATAAAGTCGCCTACATATTTATTAATAGTCTCGCCACCAGGCTCCATTTGTGTAGACCCCAGTTTAATCTTTGTTTGGCTCTCAAAAACAGGTTCTTCTACATTGATGGCTATAGCACCAACGATACCATTACGAATATCGGTGTATTCGTAGTTTTTATCAAAAAATTCTTTAATAGTTTTGGCAATATGCTCCTTAAATGCACTCTGGTGCGTTCCGCCTTGTGTGGTATGCTGTCCATTTACAAACGAATGGTACTCTTCTCCATACTGATTGGTGTGCGTAAATGCTATCTCAATATCCTCTCCAACGATATGAACAATAGGATATAAACCTTCTGTTGTCATGTTATCGTTGAGCAAATCTTCTAATCCGTTACGACTCTTAATACGACGCCCATTATACATAATGGTTAGTCCAGCGTTTAAGTAAGTATAATTGCGCAACATATTTTCCACGATATCATCGTGAAAGACATAATTTTTGAATAAGGTGTTATCAGGTTCAAAAAAGATAAAAGTACCCGTTTCATCGGTAGTTTTAGTAGTATTATCCGCTATTTTGTTTCCTTTTTCAAAGTTAATCTCTCTCACCTTTCCGTCTCTAAACGACTTTACTGTGAAATGAGAGCTCAAGGCATTCACGGCTTTAATACCAACACCATTTAATCCTACACTCTTCTTAAAGGCTTTAGAGTCATACTTTCCTCCAGTGTTAAGCACACTTACCGCCTCAACCAACTTACCTTGTGGTATACCACGCCCATAGTCGCGAACCGTAACTCGCAAGTTGTCTTCTATATCTACCTCTATGCGGTCGCCTGCTTTCATTTTAAACTCGTCAATAGAGTTATCAATTACTTCTTTTAACAGCACATAGATACCATCTTCGGGCAATGCCCCATCGCCCAACCTACCAATATACATACCAGGTCGAGTACGCACATGCTCCATATCCGACAAGTGTCGGATGTTATCATCGGTGTAATCAACAGTTTTATCTTGTTCTGACACAAGTGATGTTACGTTCTCTTTTTGCTTTGGTTGTAATTCTTGATTTATCTGGTTGGTCATTTTTTATCTTTATTTATAAAGAGGAGCATGTATTCCTCCCTCTATCTACTCTCTTTAGGCTGGTTCTACAAATTAGCTTTGACACTATTTTTGAGGTCAATTTGTTTATGAGTGAAGTAGTATAGCGAGCTATACTACTCTGAACGAACAAGCAAATTGAACCCAAAAGAGCCCACAAAATAACAAAACGTATTTCATAAAATGTATACTCACCATATAATACGGTGGTAATTTTATAGAACCATCCTTAATTACAGCTCCTTTTTAAAGCAGCTACGGCGTTTGTGGTTAGTAGGCTTTAAGGGGCCCCACTGGCTTTGTACTCCTTCGTTGGTTATCAGTTCAGCCTGGCTCTCTGCCCATGTAAATCCATATTTATTAAATACTGGTATCAAGTCGGTAAACAGCAAAGCATTAGCTCCCTTTGAGCGATACTCTGGCAACACTCCTAACAACAGCAAGTCGCCACCACCGCCTGTTTTCTTAAACTTAATAGCTCTTAGTAAATGCCACCATCCAAAAGGCAACAAACGTCCACGCCGACACTTTTGCAGTGCAAGCGACAAAGATGGGATAGAAATACCTACACCTATGAGCTTTTTATCCTTATTCCAGTCTTCAATAAGCGTAATCATATTGAGGTCGGCAAAGCGCAGATACATATTTACATAATGATCTATCTGCTTTTCACTCAACTGCGAATAGCCGTAAAGGTCTTTATAGGTTTCATTGATAATTTCAAAGACCTTTTGTCCATATCTACCCTTTGTTACCTCCTTGCGTGTTAATTTCTTTACATGCAGGTTGTAACGAGTTTCTATCATCTTGGCTATATTAGCATACTTAGCTGGTATCTCTTTAGGTACATCCAAGAAGTATTCTACGTAGGTTTGGTCAATTTCCCAACCGCCCAACTTTTTTAGATGTTCTGGATAGTAAGGATAATTATATATGGTAATCATGGTGCTCAATTTATCAAAGCCCCATGTAAGCATACCTTCAGGGTCCATATCTGTAAATCCCAATGGCCCCACAATTTCTGTCATGCCTTTAGACTTACCATACTCACCTACCTGCTTAAGCAATGCACCCGACACCTCAATATCATCAATAAAATCTATCCAACCAAAGCGCACACTTTTTCTGTTCCAGCGTTCGTTGGCACGATGATTAATGATAGCTGCTACACGCCCTACCACCTTACCCTCTTTGTAAGCTAAATAATATTCAGCTTCACAAAAGTCGAATGCGGCATTTTTATCTTTACGTAACGTATTAACGTCGTCCATGAAAAGATTGGGTACATCGTATGGATTACTTTCATAAAGGTCGTAATGAAAATCTACAAAAGCGTTTAAGTCTTTACGCGTCTCAACCTTCTTTATTTGTACAGATGACATACTAAAATTAAAATTATAAGCTATAATAGGCTTGCAAAGTTACAGTTATTTGCGTTATTTTCAAAATAAAAAGCCATGAATTACGTTAAATTCCGAACAATATTGTGCAATTGTTCGCAAATAGGGCAATAAATAAGGGGCAGTATTTTAGACTGTTCATATCAACTACTAATTTAGCAAAGACAAATTATTGAGCCATCATCAACGAAAGAGTTTTGTATATAGGGCAGTTCTATAAAAAAAACATGTGGCACAAGTAATAGTTTTTGTCCTAAAAAATGACAAAAAAGTGGGTGTAAAAAAAATGGGAAATAGAGAGAAAATAAACATGCTATATATAAAAAGAGCGTATATAATGTTCATGGAAGAGTGAAAAAAGGGGATTTTTTTTTACTTAAAGCATTGAGATAAGGCTATTGTTAACTGTAGTTTGTACGACTAATAACATGAGTCAAGAGAACTAAAGCATATAGATAAGGGAAGAAAGTCAATGCTTTTGCGCTTTAAACGTTTAACAAATGGCTGTTATATAGCAAGATGTTACTATAACACATTGTGAAACAAGAAGATACTAAAAGTACTTATTTTTTGCGTATTTGTAATAAAGACGAAAGTTAGCTGTAAATAAACGATTTATGAACAGGGCGTTGTAAACTTTTTTACATTTTTTTTTTGGGGGGGGAGATGGTATTTATTTTTTCAACCCTTCTTCCAATCATGAGCTTATACATAATCACAGCTCTTCCATAAAAAAATGATATTTTTTTGTTGTAAACAGCGTAGAAGAAAACAACAACTAAAATAAATAAAGGCTGGTTAATAACCAGCCTTAAGCAATTCGTATATTTATGCCCATGTGCATACACCACATGCCTTTCTTTTACCATAACAGCTAACTATAAAAAAAATGGTTATTTCTTTTTTACGGGATAAGTCCAATCACTTTTCCCATCGTCTTCTGGGCGGTGAATAAGTCTGCCTTCATACATATCTCTTTGACTGTTGCGTGGCGCAAGCGGTCCGAACTCGTCAGTGCTTATATCAGTTACCAAGCGTACACCATAGTGTTGTTTATTGCTCTCCCAATGCTTACGAACAAATCCGTTCCTATTATAAGCTCTATAACAGAAACTTATATTATGAGTATCATCATCATCTTCAGCAGGATTACTGCCGTATCCTTTTTTATAAAGCCACCGCGTCCTTGAGAAGTAAGTAATGTTATAAAGACCTGATATAACATATGGATACCCCACAGCAGGCAGCACACGGTAACAATCTGCTTTATATAAAGGGTTATCCGTCGAACACTTACCCCACCAACGCTCGTCTATAATATCTTTTACGCTAACATTAGCATGCCCTATCCATCGGCTCTGCACCACAATACGCATACCCTGCTTGTCGTTGCTTAATGGGTGCTTATTATCTCCTGCATCAAGCACACGCCAACGATACACACATCTGTAACGGTTACCTATGATGCTATGGTTTCTATTCTCTGCCTTTGAAGCCTCTTTGTTTTCACCACAAAAGCGTATAGCATAAAACTCAAGAGGGTTGTTAGGGTTATGCATATAGTAGCTATAAAACAATGGTCTGGTTTGCCAATACTTGTTTTCATTTTCATCAGGATTTGTGGTCGAAGCAACAATAAAATCTCTTGGGTCATCTTCGTTAGGGCTATATAGCTCATAGTATGGGTTAGGTGCTGACTTTATATCAGGATAGTTTACAAAGTCGTTATGCAATTCCATTTTAGTTGTGCCTTTAATATTAATATTATTAGGAAAGACTATTCCAAAGTCCTCACCGCTTGGTACATGATAGCCTTCAGGCAAATAGCGTCTATCCTTCTTAACAAAGCGCATCTTAAACTGACCACCCTTAACTGACCAATCATATACATACCCTTTACCATTTTCATTAACATGCTGAGTGTTTTCTCCTTGAAAGCCCTTACTCTCTGTGCGGCTATTAGTTACAGCAAGACGCTCAAGAGGGTTTGCCCATGGATATTTTAGCTTTTTATTTTCCATAGTGCTATACCGTGGGCGGCATACTCCAAGCTCTACCAAGAAGGCTTTTCCTTGCTTTTGCTTAAAGTCGAAAATATTATATTCCCCCGACTTTAGTTCACGCTCTTTAGCTGCATAAAGCCATTCGTTAGCATAATCGTATTTTCTACCTTTTTTCTGCTTACAACCAAGCATAAAGCCTCCACGTTCGGCAGTCATCTGCGAGGTACCCACCTGCTCTGTGTGAGGCACAGGCATACCCCATACATAAAAGTCGTCATAACCAGTCTTGTTATTTTTACGCATAGCGTTTGCGTCAAAGGTATATCTATACTCATATATAGCAGGACCCCAATCATTAGCATGTTTACTTTCTTCGTATCCCGTCTGATTGGAAGTGTTATTAAAATGCGGATGCATATCGTCTACATAATTCCAGTAAAAGTTACCTACTATGCTGTTAGTCCATGGGCGTATCTCACAGTCTACCCCTGCTGTGTAATCTTCTTTTAAGTCATCATCTTTTGTTCTAATCATAGTTTGTGGCATCATAAGAAATCCGCCATTAGCCGTAAGCTGCGAGCTGGCAAAAGTATATCTACATGCCTCAAGTGGCACCAACTTCTCATCGCGCTTAATACGAAAATGTAACAGCGTTCCCATAGGTTTAAAGTTCCACTGATGCAAGCTTATCTTGTTGTCTTCTTTTATGTCTAACTTAGTCCACCCCGTTGTAAACGGTGCTGTTACCTGTATGTGTCCTTTACTATCTATAGTGTTATGCTTAGGCGAATGGTTAGGATCGAAGTCTACATAGAAATGATAAAGCCTCTCTGCAAGCTTACAAGTAGCCTTATCATTATTTATAGTATCTTTACGCGCTTCATCATATTCCTTATTATATTCTCCTCCTATAATACCACATATATACCAATCTTCTCCCTTATTAATATTCACTTTCTTATTACCTTTAAGCCAGTGAAAAGTTACTTCCTTTGTAGAATATAACCTAACACCACCACCGGGCATAGTTTGTTGTATGTCCCATTCCAGCTCTCCAGCACCTAAAATAATATCTTTAGGGTCAATGGCATCGCTCCAACCTATCTTCTTTCTTGCGTTTTTAGGCGCTTTAACAATAAAAACTCTTGCTTTAAGCTCAGAGCCTTCTGCTAAAGGCATATATTTCTCGTTTAGAGAAACAGCACGGCTTGTTGGCTCTATAGTAGGGTCTATAGGCTTACTTACATCAGGCAACTGCATTCCTGCATCTGCTGTTATGGAAACAGTAGACTGTGCCAGCTCAATGCTTTCCTTGCCCTTTACTTTGTCTAAAGTATTAGTTTTCTCAGCTATACTCTCATCTGCACATGAGACAAACATGATATTAGCAACTGCAAAAACCATCATTATCCCTAATGTTTTAACCATAGTTTGCTGTCTTAATAGTATCTGCATCTTATTCATTTCCTTATATAATGTATTATATCATTTTCTTCTTCAGCACTTCTATTACCAGAGTTTTGTGGGCCATCACCTCCTTCTCCGTTCAAAGTACTTTCATATTGAAAACCTCCCAAGTTACCAGAAACCTCCATCATATTAGACGCTTCCATATGTATTACCTTACAGATAGGCGGTATATACAAACACTTTTTTTTGCTGTCCTTTTGCATGCTTTTTAAATTTTGAAAAATTATTATTTTGTAATGAAATATTTTTATATAAGCATTTATACGTAATACATAAGCTATAAAGCATAACCCTTAGCCTTTTTAAGAGCTTAAAACCTATTCGTTTAGCAAAAGAAAAGAGATGTTTTTTTAAACATAACATATCCAGAGACACGACAATACAGCCCTGCTCAGCCTTATGAAGAAGACCGAGAATAAGCACTTTTAATTGTAAATTGATAAAAAAGGTTAAATAATGGGGGGGGTAATAACTAATATTAACAATAAACCTAATGTATATATCTTTTTACCCAAGCCTTTTAGGCAAGCTAAACCTGTGCTTAAGCATAACGCACCATATTGTTTTGGTTTATACATATATACACTGAAAAAAATATCCATTACCTTACACATTACTCTTTACATCATAGCATAAAGAGCTATTATAGCTTTATGTTTTATTTATGCGTGCAAAGTTAAGTATTTATATATGAACACAAGCACGTTATCTAAAAAAAAAAGATTAATAAGATAGATTTAACTTAAAAATGCAGCCACATCTTACCTGTTTTTAGGAACGAGAAGCCATAAGCGTAAATTCAACAAATAAGCAACCAATGCTTTTTGGTGGCATCGGTAGTGGCGAATATATAGATGCCTCCCCCCTCCTTAATATGCAAGCGTTGGCGTAATTGAGCTACAGTTAAGGGAAAGTTGCGAACGGTGATATTGGCTTTATTTATATGTGATAGCTGCGCCTTTAGCATTTTTTTGTTCATTGAAGAACAGGAGGATATTTGGAATTTTCTGCCAGGGAAGTTATCTATATTGTATGAAGAAATAAACAAATGAGAGTTGGGAGCTATCTTCTTGATAGGATATTGTTGTACTAATGCAGAAAAACAACCAGCTTTCATGATAGAAGCATTGGGTTCGTACAGATATTGACCGATATATTGTGCTGAGATAACTTCATTGGCAGATACAGAAACAGACTGATTTTGAGGATAGGAAACAAACACCTCATCGTTGTTGACACAATGTAAAGAAAGGGGTTCTTGCCACTTTTTGCTCAACACCAGCAAGAGTTCTTTACACTCGTTGTTAATTGAAACAATATGAATTTGCCGAACACAATTCTCTTGTTCGTTAAGTTGTGCTATCGCTTGGTGCCAATCTAACATAGGAGAGAGCTTTACAAGTGTAAACAAACTCTTGGATAAGAGCAAAGGCAACAAGGTTAACAGATTGGGAGTACAATTGGATATAGCTACAGTTTTGCCACCATGTGCATCTCTACGAGCAGGATCAATAAAAATAATTGTTGAAACTGGCATGCTTTGTAAATATTGAGCACTATCACAACAAACAACCGTGGCATTATTAATCCCTAATAAAGGGAAGTTGTGTTGTGCAATATCACATAGCACTTGCTGTTGCTCTACATAAACCGCTTTATGAAAAGCCGAGGCCATAAAGGAGAAATCTACTCCAAAACCTCCTGTTAAATCAACTAAGGATGTAGCAATGTTAGCACTTCCAAAAGGTAACAATTTGTTTTCTTTTAGATGAGAACACACCTGCTGCACCAATTTCACCTTATATCGAGCGGTTTGTTCGGAAGAACATTGCTCCATAGACAGATGTGGCGGATAAATTAGTTTCAAGTTGGTAGCCCATGTAGGCAGTTTATGTTGAGCAGCTTGCCACCCTGCTATCTGTTGTAATGCCAATGGCATATCTACATCAGGATATTTTTTACTCTGAAGTGCTAATTGTTGCACATCGTCTTTACAATGTTGTTGGATAAAATTTATGATTTGAGCGTTCATTTCTTTCGTTTGAATTATGGAAGTAGG
Organism: uncultured Prevotella sp.; assembly: GCA_946999045.1. Taxonomy (GTDB): domain Bacteria; phylum Bacteroidota; class Bacteroidia; order Bacteroidales; family Bacteroidaceae; genus Prevotella. Next base: position 36,650 of record CAMQBR010000006.1, on the reverse strand, counting down.
CTATGTATGGTTCTATAAATTATCCCATATAGTAAAAGAGTAAATTTTATGACTATGTGCGGTGGTAATTTATAGAACCTGCCTCTAAATATTTTGCAGTCTTACTAAGATGTTGCTGCGCAATAAAACAAAGGGAAAGAACAAAGCACACAGCAATATTATTTTTCTCATTTCAACTCAATTTAGGTCAATAAAAAAAAAGACCTATGTCTCATTGTATATGTGCTCCTCGTAAGGAGCTAACATAATGAGATATAGGTCATGCATAATGAACTATGTAAATAGTAAAAGCACTATTTCTAAATTACTTTACTGTTATGAGAAAGTAGTTTTTCTTACCACGTTGTAGCAACAGATATTTACCATCGATAAGGTCTTCGGCAGAAATAACTTGGTCGAAAGCAGTTAGTTTTTCTTTATTCAGCGATACGCCACCTCCTTTTACCAACTTACGCATCTCGCCCTTGCTTGGGAATATCTCCATCTCCTCTTGTGTAAAGAAGTCAACAGCAGTTGTTCCGAGTTGCCCCTTATCAACAGTATAATGAGGAACACCATTAAAAACATCCAGGAATGTAGCCTCATCCAGTTTGGTTAAGCTGTCTTTTGTAGCCTTACCGAATAATATATTGCTGGCTTCGATAGCCATATCCAAATCTTCTTGAGAGTGAACCATGATAGTAACCTCTTGAGCCAAACTCTTTTGCAGTATGCGTCTGCCTGGGACTTGTTTGTGTTCAGCTATTAAAGCATCAAAGGTTTCTTTATCAAGCGATGTAAATATCTTGATGTATTTTTCTGCATCCTCATCACTTACATTCAGCCAGAACTGATAGAAAGCGTATGGAGTAGTACGATTTCTGTCTAACCAAATGTTGCCGTTCTCTGTCTTACCAAACTTTTTCCCATCGGCTTTGGTTATCAAAGGACAAGTTAAGCAATAAGCTGCTTGCTCGTTTCCGAGTGTACGTCGAATCAACTCTGTACCAGTTGTCATGTTACCCCATTGGTCGTTACCACCTAATTGCAGTTTTATTCCATACTTTTGATATAGATACAAGAAGTCGTAACCCTGCAACAACTGATAGGTAAACTCAGTAAATGACAATCCATCATTAGCTTCACCATTCAAACGTTTCTTCACACTATCCTTTGCCATCATGTAGTTAACTGTGATATGCTTACCCACCTCACGAGCAAAATCAAGGAATTTGAAGTTCTTCATCCAGTCGTAATTGTTTACCAACTCCGCTTTATTAGGCTCATTACCGTCAAAATCGAGGAACTTAGAAACCTGTTTCTTAATAGACTCTTGGTTGTGATATAAAGTTTCAGCATCTAACAAATTACGTTCCAAGCTTTTTCCAGAAGGGTCGCCTATCATACCTGTTGCACCGCCCAACAAAAGATAGGGTTTGTGCCCGCAACGTTGCAAATGGCGAAGCATCATAATACCACACAAATGTCCAATATGTAATGAGTCTGCCGTAGGATCTGTACCCAAATAAGCCGACACCATTTCCTTTTCAAGAAACTCTTCTGTGCCTGGCATGATTTGTGCCAACATGCCACGCCATTTCAGTTCTTCAACAAAATTCTTTGTCATCGAATCAATTTTATATTTTTTCGTTAGTATTATATATGTGGGGCCTCATTTATAGAGAAACTTACGGCACTGGATCGTATCCACTACCACCCCAAGGATTGCATCTCAAGATACGCCATACCGATAGAGCCAAGCCCTTAAAAGGTCCATACTTTATAATGGCTTGCCGAGCATATTCAGAGCATGTAGGAGTAAATCGGCACGAAGCAGGCGTATAGGGAGTAATACATTTTTGGTAAAACAAAATAGGTAACAACAATATCCACTTGAGTATCCACATAATGCCATATACCAGTAGCTTGATAACCCTCATACTTTCTCTACTATTCTGTTGAGTAGCCGCCTTACCTGTTGTGCTATATGCCTAGTATCATATATATCATCGGCTAACCATATAAAGGCTAACAGCAATTGTTGGTTGGGCTTATTGTTCATTGCATCCATCACCAATTGCTTTTGTAATCGGTAACCCTCTCTTATTTGTCGTTTTACACGATTGCGCTTCACGGCACGCTTAAAGTGTTTTTTTGATACACTCACCATCATTTTGACGGGTACATTCTGCTCTTTACATTCAACAAGAGTATACACTACCCTCAATGGATATGCCGAAAACGATTTGCGGTCGCTTCCATTAAAGAGCTTTTCTATCAGCGTTCTACTGTAAATGCGCTCCCCTTTACCCAATGTAAAAGGACCGACAAATGGCATTTGGCTACTTTTTATTATGTTTTTTTAGATAAGCCTTCAATGCACTGGTCATTGATGGATTCTCCTTATCTGGTGCTTTTAAGTCTAATGTAAAGCCTACCTCGGTTACGGCTTTACAGGTAGCAGGGCCAAAAGCTGCTATCTTTGTATCGCCTTGTTCAAAATCAGGTAAATTCTTTTGCAGAGCCTTAATACCCGTAGGGCTAAAGAACACAATCATATCATATTGAAACCCCTTTGCTTCTTCCTCTGTTAAATCATTGCTTACAGTACGATACATCACACACTCAGTGTGATTGAGTTTCTTTGCATCCAACAAGTTTTTCACATCATCGTTATGAACACTACTCATAGGTACCAAATACTTTTCACCCCTATGCTTTGCCATAACAGGAACCAAGTCGGCTATCTTACCTGTTGTCCCAAAAAACACCTTGCGTTTACGATACTGCACATACTTTTGTATATATAGAGCTATGGTCTCTATGACACAAAAGTACTTTGTGTTTTCAGGAATCGTAATGCGCATTTCTTTAGCCAACGTAAAGAAATGATCAATAGCATGACGAGAGGTAAATACAATAGCCGAATAATCTAAGATATTTATCTTCTGCTGACGAAACTCTTTTACAGAGAGACCTTCTACTTTGAAAAATGGACGAAAGACGCATCTCACACCATATTCGCGTTCAATGTCATAATATGGTGATTTATCACTTGTAGGTTTAGGTTGTGAAACTAAAATTTTCTTGATCATCAGTGTCTTAATAATTTACTTTCAAATAATCATTTGCAACTTCAAATACGCCCCACATAATAAACATCGGGATAACTTCGAGCGCACAAAAGTACAAAATTATTTGCAGAAGAGAGCCCCTTTGTCTGAAAAAGATAGCATACAACTTATAAAGTGTCAGTATTTTAATTAAAGAGATAATGATTGCGGTATAAACTATTGCACTTTGCACAGCTACATCGAAGTACGACTGTAACATAACAATAGGGAACAATGCAACTCCTTCTATAGCGATAAGAAAAAGTTTTGACTTCATCCATTGTTCATTTTTCTTTCGTTCAAAGAACACCCAGTTACCAAACCAATAAGCTATGCCTATGCACAAGAAATAAGACAAGAATCCTCCTGTATAGATGGCTATTACTTGATAATGTTCTATAATAAAGGAATCTACTCCCTGCGCACGAGTATAAAAGAAAACAATAAGTGAAAACAACAGACAGGTTTGCAATACAAAAAAGAACTGCGACCTTATTTCGCTTGCCGTTTCGGTTATCACCGTTGTCTTGCCCTGTGGTTGATAAAAGAAGTTTTTTAGCTGTCGAGCTATAAAGCGATACGAGTTAGATAATGCTAATGCTCCCAATATAAAGCATACCAACAGCATACCTGTTACCAAATTATCGTTAGCAATAGTATAAGGTACAGGGTCTCCTGCCACTCCTGCACGTCCGCCTTTCAATTCTGGATGAAAGAAAGTACTTTTAACAAAGAATGATTCTTTGTAACAGGGCGATAATTTAAAATTACGATAACTATTGGGAACAGGTTGTCCTGGTAAATGTAAAGTATCGGGCTGCGTGCTCCAATGTATTTTACAAGGCTTTATATTTACCTGGACAGCAGAGTCTTGCTGTGCTGGTGTAGCATCTTTTGGCAACCGCTTCAATATCTGAGCAGGGGTAAGCTCCTTTACTCTCTTTATTTTTATCGTACGAATAGGTATAGAGTCTACCCCCTCAGTTTGTAAAACTGCATCTGTTTGCTGCATTTACCTTATAATCCAAATTCTTTTTTGATACGTTCTACATCGTCTAACTTTTCCCACGTAAAGAGTTCTACCTCTATGGTTTTGGACTCGTGGTAACGGCTTTCAAACGTTTTGAGCTTCTTTTCACACTTACGGCCCATGTGTCCATAAGCTGCTGTTTCAAGATAAATAGGATTACGAAGACCAAACTTCTTTTCTATTGAACGTGGACGAAGGTCGTACATCTTACTTATCTTCTTGGCAATCTCGCCATCTGACATTGATACCTTACTATGTCCGTAAGTATCTACATAAATATTGATAGGCTTAGCTTCACCAATAGCATAACTTACTTGTACCAACATTTCGTCAGCAACACCTGCGGCTACCATATTCTTGGCTATATAACGTGATGCGTATGCTGCAGAACGGTCTACCTTACTTGGGTCTTTACCAGAGAATGCTCCACCTCCATGTGCACCTTTTCCACCATATGTATCTACAATAATCTTTCTTCCAGTAAGACCTGTGTCGCCATGAGGACCACCAATTACAAACTTTCCTGTTGGATTAACATAATACAAGATATCGTCATTAAACAGCTTGCGAACCTTTTCGCCACATTGTTCTTGTACACGTGGTATCAGAATGTTGATAACATCGTCTTTTATCTTTGACAACATTCTCTCGTCATCGGTATCAAACTCATCGTGCTGTGTACTTACCACAATGGTATGAATACGACGAGGTGTATGATCATCGTTATATTCTATGGTTACTTGACTCTTTGCATCTGGACGAAGATAGTTCATTTGCTTGCCTTCACGACGGATATCTGCCAATACTTTCATCAACAGATGAGCTAAATCGAGTGATACAGGTATGTAGTTGTCTGTCTCGTTGGTTGCATATCCGAACATCATTCCTTGGTCGCCAGCACCTTGTTCTTCTTCGTTTTCACGATGAACACCACGGTCTATGTCTTCGCTCTGCTCATGAATAGCGGTCATAATACCACATGAATCACCGTCAAACTGATACTCAGACTTGGTATAACCTATTTTCTTAATGGTTTTACGGGCTATGGTTTGCAGGTCAACATATTCTTCAGACCTTACCTCACCCATAATTACAACCTGTCCTGTTGTAACAAACGTTTCAATAGCACAGTGCGCATTGCTGTCGTATGCCAAAAACTGATCTAACAAAGCGTCAGATATTTGATCTGCTACTTTATCGGGATGTCCTTCTGATACAGATTCTGATGAGAATAAATATGCCATATAATCTATTACATTTTATAATTAAATATTTTAAGTTACAAAGGTATACATTTTTTTTGCAGTTAACACATTTTTATTGATATTTTAATACTGGGTAGATTCAACTTTGAAATACAACTATACGTTTGCTAACTTAAGGAAAAAACTCACTTGGGGGGGAGGCTTAATCATAACTCTTTTCTTGGCATTGATGATATTGAGTAAGCCCAACAAAGCTTATCTGTATTAAATATTTACGATATGCCTTCTTATAATGTAGGGAGTTTTATCTTTGATTTTATTGCAGAAGAGATGGCATTCTTGTTCAGAAAGAGATAAACTGTATTATCTGCAATATAATCCTTAGACATATACCATGTGCCATGATAAGCATTATTAGTGCCCCATGAGTTTTTTACCATGTAATACACTTTGCCGTTTTGCCCCTTTGCCTTGCCATAGATAAGCATTACATGGTCGTAAGTCATGCGCCAGTTATCAAAACGTTTTTGCCTGCTTTCTTGTGTTGAAACCTTTTCTGGGGTATTTGTTCCAAGCAATTGTATCTTAGCAGCACGCTCACTCCTACTTAGTTGAAGCCAACGATCTGCATCAGTACCTGTTAAGCTCTGTGCTTTATTCATATCAATATTGAGTGCTAAGCCATTGCGAGTAAATCCGTCTTCACTCACATCACCGCCCCAAGCCACAGTATAACCTTCATCAAGTGCAGCGTCTAACACCTTCATCATGATATCAAGAGGAAGATTGTAACTCAAACTCCAACGCCACTTATAAGGAGCTTCCACTGGAAAGCCTTGATAAAAGGGATGATGCGTAAAACTGGTAATGCTTATATAGTTATTCCAATCTAATCCCAGCGAAGCTGCAAAGCTCTGAGGGGTATATTGTTTACCTTGATATACAAATGATGTTGGGCACTTTCCCATATAATTGTCAATGATAGCTTGCACCCCATTGCGCCACACAGGACTCAATTCTTCTGCATTACTTCCCGAAATTGTTTTTACGTATTTGGTAAGGAGTGGAAAAAACTCTGTAAAGTTGGCAAGCGTATCTCCTACCCTCTCCCCAGGTTTAGTCATTGCTTCTTCAGGACAAATGCCATATTGCTTAATCATTTCTAAGGCATCATCAGCGCAACCGCCCTCGGCAAACCTGCTTTCTCCGTGCATTCTCACATGATAGATGGCTTCGGCCATGTAGTTTTTATTAGCAACAAACATCTCACTCAGGTCGTATGTCTTACCTGTTGCTTTAAGAATTTCACTCTCAAAGAATGCTAAAGTGGCATAACACCAACACGTTCCACTTCTATATTGATTTTTTATAGATGTAATAGGGTTTTGTTTTATCGTTGTAAAAACAAAAGGCTGTTTTACTGTTTTCTGCTTTTTTGCGCTTGCTTGAAGTGTTAAGCATAACAATCCGAAAATGAGTAGCTTTTTCATAATGAGATTTTAATAATTAATAGGACAAAGTACGTTAAAAAAAACGATATATGCAAGATTGTTGTTATCAAAGTTGATGATAGCGAATATTTTTTTGTTCGCACATATGGAGAGAAGGCACATTTCTTACAACTTTTTTTATTTTTCGATAAATAAACAAGAGTACATAAGATTTTAAGGCAGGGAAGTATCAAACAAACACAAAAGTAAATAAAGATAATGCGTAAACTTGTCAAGGCCAGTGTTCTATAAATTACCACCGTAAAGTTTTTTATGTCTGTCTTTTTACGTTTTGCTATCTTTTGGTTTCTTCTTACAGGTAACAGGCTGCATCTCAACTATTCAAACAAGTTTGATTGTATTTGTCTTGCATTGATTTTTCAAACTGCAAGTTAGCTCAATCGTGTGTAGCTCGCTACACCTCGTTACCCACTTACATTTTGCCCTTAAAAATAAGTAGAAAATCTAACAAAGCTAATTTATAGAACCCAACCTCTCAACTAAAGTACCTTTTGTTCTTATACCGAAAGAAAAATGAGAAAGGGCGTCAAAAAAAAATGACGCCCCCTCCTATTATTACGTGTATGCACATTTACACTTCCGTTTCACATCTTAGGAAGCATTGTTACTGAGATGTAATTGTTAGATGAAAGCAACTGCTTCATAAAGTTAATGATGCTTTGTGTTGTCTGCGCATTAATAACTTTCTTGTAATCAGTATAAGTATCAATACCATACTTACGATACATATCGATGGTTGAAGCCCAATACCTATTGGTCTTTACCATATCATCTGCCTGCTTCAGCATAACAGCTTTTACCTTGTTCAGCATCTCTGTATCAACCTTGGTAGTCATCTCCTTAACGGCACTCTCCATGATACTCAAAGCCAAATCTTTTTTCTCTGGTTTCATAGGACAGAAGCCTAAGAGCTGAATAACATGATAATCATCATCAATAGTTGCAGAACCTTGTGCGCCACAAGAATAAGCTGCACTGGCATCCTCACGTATCTTCTTTAGATAAATCATTGACAAGATTTCGCCAGCAATGCTTGCCCGTACATCATTTTCAAGGGTATAAGGCATAGTATCGTTATACCATAACTTATAAGCTGTTGCCTTAGGAGTTTCCATCTTACGTTCAAAAGTGTTGTCTATCTTACCCTTTTGTAAGAAGGTTACGCGTCTTCCTTTCACTATTTTCTTATTTGAAGGCAGACTGGCAATATATTGACAAATTAAAGGCCGAATAGTTGCCTCGTCATAGTTACCTATAATTGTGATCGCCCAGCCATTAGCATTCGCCATACGCTCCTTTGCCATTTGTAAGATACGCTCGTAAGAAATCTTAGACAAATCTTCCAACTTAACAGGAGCCAGTCTTGGATTATGTCCATACATGGTTGCCGTCAACGAATCAGACAAAGCTACTTCTGGAGACAAGGCACGATTCTTTAACGTTACCTGATAATGAGCCATCAAATTGTTAAACGATTTCTCGTCTTTGGCAATATTGGTAAAGTTAAGATACAACAACTGCAACATGGTTTCTACATCTTTTGGAGTAGACGAGCCAGCTACACTCATCTTTTTGTTGCCCATAGATATACCTACACTGGCAACCTTTCCTGCCAAAGCCTTTTGCAGCTCGGTTAATGAGAAATCTCCTAAACCACTTACACCTATTACCTCATTAAATACTGCGGTGTTAACATAATCTTTCTTACCGTATAATGATGCACCGCCAAAACCTTCGCCAGCTAATAATACTTGATTTTTCTTCAAGTCGGTTTTCTTTAATATCACTGTTACCCCGTTAGAGAGTTTCAGCTCGGTATAACCAAACTTGCTGTTTTTCTTTTCGCTCTTAATCTTTCCAGCCTTTGGCAACTTGGCTATCAGTGGTTCGTTCTTTACGTTGTCTACGTATGCCGTAACCTGCTCAGCTCTTGCCTCATGCAAAGCATTGAGCAATTGTTGCTCAGTAGGATAAACACTACCCTCTTTCTCTGTATTGAAATTTATGATAACCACATTGCTGTCGTTAGCAGGAATAGCCTGTTTAATATATTCATTAACTGCCTCTACAGGAATAGCAGGAACCATTTGCTTCATCAGCTGATAGGTATAATCAATAGACGGCATTGGCTCGTTGGTTAAGAAATAACCCAAGCACTCTTTAAAGAAGCTCGTGTTTTTACGCTTGTCCTTATTGCTGTAATCTTTCTCTAATCCGCTCAAAAAGTCGGCTTTGTAACGTGCATATTCGCTTGCTGTAAATCCGTGTTCAGCAGCACGACGCACTTCTACTAACGCAGCTTTCAAGGCTTTATCTGTAACATCCATTGACTTAGGTTGAACACTTGCCTCAAACGCATCTTTTGTCTTGGCAAAGATATAGTTACCATCATCCACTCCAGCATCCACAAATGGGCAGTCTGGCTTTTGGGCTACTTCCTGTAAACGAGCGTTCAGCATGCTCAAAGCTGCATCCTTTACATAATTGTAAACTACATATTGTACTGTTTGTTTCAGTGAATCGGGGAAAGTATCGTGCTTGTACATAAATTGTACAAAGTTAGAACGTTGCTCTTTATCCTTGTCTATTATCACAATAGGCTTGGGAGTATTGGGTACTGGTTCATTAAGAACAGGTGCTGGGTTGGCAGGATTCTTAATACCACCAAATAGTTTCTTAATCATTGCCTCAGTATGGTCTACATTCACATCGCCTATCACTATAATACCTTGGTTCGTAGGATGATACCATTTGGCATAATAGTCGCACAACTCTTTTGGTGAGAAGTTGTCTACTACTTTCATCAAACCAATAGGAAAACGTACACCGTATTTACTACCTGGATATAACTTTGGCATATTGCGCTCAAACATACGCATGGTAGCACTGGTACGCAATCGCCACTCCTCATGTATCACGCCACGCTCTTTGTCTATTTCTTTTGGGTCGAGGGTTAAACCAGTAGACCAGTCGCGCAATATCAACAGGCACGAATCTAATGCACTCTGCCTAGTAGTAGGCACATTGTCAATATTGTACACTGTTTGATCTATAGAAGTGTAAGCGTTGAGGTCAGAGCCAAACTCTACACCTATAGAGCGTAGATACTCTATCATATCGTTTCCCTTAAAATGGTCGCTGCCATTAAAAGCCATGTGTTCAAGAAAGTGTGCTAATCCTCGCTGGCTTTCCTCCTCTTGTATTGATCCCACCTTCTGTGCAATGTAGAAGTTTGCACGATGTTCGGGCCAATTGTTGTAACGAATAAAATAGGTTAAACCATTATCCAGTTTACCCATTCGCACCGCAGCATCTACAGGTAGTTTAGGCATTTGCATTTGAGCATACACCGTACCTACACAAAACAAGAATACTGCACAGAAAAAATGTTTCATTTTCATTGTGTACCTAATTTTAGTAAATAATCTTTTTGCAAAGATAGGATAAAAGTTATATTTATTTTATTTTTAAATAAGAAAAAAATAAAATAGAACGTGTTTTTCAATTTTATAGGCAAGTAAGAACTATTGGTACATACAGAAATATTTTTACAAAGCAGGCTTTATAACGGCGATGAATGCCACCAACTTGGAAAGTGGTTACAAATATTGGGAATATAGTGTATGTTTATAAATGTTTGGTAATAAACATATTACTTTATTTTAATACAAACAAACTCCTTATAATAGTAAAAAAAACGAATAAAAATCATGCTTTTAGGTAAAAAAAGGTGGAGTTTGTTACTTTAACTCATGCAAATAGTGTTGTTAAGTCAATGAGATAGGCAGACTAAAGTATGCAATTTGTTACATAAAGTGTATAAAGGGGGAGGTGGATGCCGTTATTGTTGTGAGCGTGTATAGTGATTTTTTCTATTTTGGAATTTGAGGATAGCCGTTTTTTATGATATAAATTTTACAAAAGGTTAACAAAAAGATTAAATATAGATAAAAAGATAAACAGCACATTATCCTCGTAGCAAATTGGGAAATGGCAAAGTTGGGGAGAGCAGCTATTTGCGGTTTTAAGCCTATGTCTGCTCTCCTTGCAAAACTATTTCTTCTTGGGGCGACGCCTTGCCCAGCCTTCTTCTGAGAAATCGGGCTCTTCGCCTTTCAACTTAATATCCAACTTATTAAAGAACTGTCGCCAATCTCTACCCTCCTCTTTTTTGCGAGAGGTAGGCTTATTTTTCTTTCCAGTACGATGAAAACCGTTGCTATTATCTCGTTCACTCTTTTTTTTGCGTCCATGACCTGGCTCATCGGCATTATTACAACGAACCTCACGCCCTTTATACGTTTTTCCTGTAAGCGATTTGATAACAAGATTGGCATCTTTTTCAGGAACTTCGATATAAGATATTTTGCCTAACAAATCGATATGCCCCACCTGCTGTTTGCCCTTAACGTGCTTGTTGATAAACTGCATCACCTCTCCTGGATAAAAACCATCGTCCTTACCCAAATTGATAAACAAGCGACGGAATCCTTTTTCTGGTGTGTGTGTGCCTCTGCTGCCACGCTCACTACGTGTGTTACCTTTGCTACGAGAGCCACGTGCGCCCTCTCTGTCATTACGCTTAATCTGTGGTTTCGCTATTTCGGGCGCATTGGCATAATAATTCAAGAAGCGTCCAAAGGTTAGGGTAACAATTTTCTTGATAATATCTTCCTTGTCAACGTATTCAAAGTGGCGTTTGATTTCTGTAATAAAAGGTGCAATCTGCTCCTCATCAACATCTATCTTTTCGATGTCCCCCATCGCCTTGTATAGTTGTTTGGCGCATATCTCTTGTGGAGTAGGCAGCGTACCGTCTACAAACTTTTTGCCTATAATCTTCTCTACATCACGCACTTTGTACCGCTCACGCGAGTGAATAATACAGATAGATGTACCTTTTTTACCTGCTCTTCCTGTTCGTCCGCTGCGGTGCGTATAGCTCTCTATATCGTCTGGCATACCAAAGTTGATGACATGCGTAAGGTCGTCCACATCCAATCCACGTGCAGCTACATCGGTTGCCACCAACAACTGGGTAACGTGTTGACGGAACTTCTGCATGGTGAGGTCGCGTTGCTGCTGGCTCAAATCGCCATGCAACGCCTCAGCATTATATCCATCCTTAATAAGTTTGTTGGCAACTTCTTGAGTTTCTATCTTTGTACGACAGAAAATAATGGCAAAAATACGAGGATAATAGTCAACTATGCGCTTGAGAGCCAAGTATTTGTCTTTAGCATTCACCATATAATAAATATGGTTAACATTCTCTGCTCCCTCATTTCTACTACCAACCACTATCTCTTTGTAATCACGAAGATACGTTTGGGCTATTTTTTCTATCTCTTTACTCATGGTTGCCGAAAAGAGAAGTGTATTGTGATTTTCTGGAATACCTGCCAAAATGGAGTTAATACTCTCTGAGAAACCCATGTTGAGCATCTCATCAGCCTCATCCAACACTACATTGTTAACGTGTTCGAGCTTGGCAACTCCGCGGTTCATCAAATCAATTAACCGTCCTGGAGTAGCCACAATAACTTGCACACCATGTTTGAGAGCATGTATTTGCGTAACAATACTTGCTCCTCCATATACGGGTTCTATATGTAACCCCTTAATGTACTTAGCAAAATCTTTTAAATCATCGGCTATTTGTAAACACAATTCACGTGTAGGACTTAAAATAACAGCTTGTGTTTGTTTACTTTTTGTATCTACTTTCTGCAACAAAGGCAAACCATAAGCTGCGGTTTTACCTGTACCTGTTTGCGCTAAAGCAATCACATCGTTTTTGTTTCCAAGCAAATAAGGAATTACTTCTTCCTGAACGGGCATGGGATGTACAAATCCCAACTCATCAATAGCGTGTCGAATCTCTTCGTTAACACCTAATTCTAAAAATGTCTTCAAAATCGTTTAATGTCTTCAAAATCGTTTGTTTAATCGTTTGCAAAGGTACGGTTATTCAATGGATATGCAAAGCTAATACTTATTTTTCTCTTTACGTTGGCTTTGTGCCATGTAATATCGCTACGACAAACATTTGGACTGTATGTACCTTACTTTTTGTGTTTTTTGCGTAACTTTGCCACAAAATAACACAGATGATAGATATATGTTGCATAGGACATATTACCAGAGATAAAATAATAACACCTCAGCAAATAGTATTGATGTCGGGAGGCACATCGTTTTATGTGGCTCATGCTATTCAGCATTTGCCCAAAGAGGTATCGTTCCAACTTGTTACCAAGGTGGGTGAACAAGATATGCCTGTAGTTCAGAATATACAAAAGAAAGGAATTAATGTAAAAGTATATCCCAGCAAGCACACTGTTTTCTTTGAAAACAAATACTATAGAAGTCTGAACAACCGTACACAACGGGTATTGGCTAAGGCAGATGCATTCACTATTGATGAAATGAAGCTCATAAAAGCCAAGATTTATCATATTGGTTCATTGCTCAATGATGATTTTTCACCAGAGGTTATCAAGTATTTATCTACCAAAGGCAGTATATCTATTGATGCACAGGGATTTCTTAGAGAGGTGAAAGGAGAAGATGTGCATGCCATAGACTGGAAAGATAAGCAGGAAATACTGTCATGTACTGATATTATCAAGATAAATGAGCACGAAATGAAGGTGATAACAGGTTATTCATCTCCCTACGATGCCGCACGCAAGTTACATGCATATGGTGTGAAAGAGGTTATCGTAACACTGGGAAGTGAGGGCTCTATCATTTATGCCAATAACCATTTTTACGACATCCCCGCCTATGCACCGAGAAAAGTAGTAGATGCTACGGGGTGTGGCGACACCTATTCGGCTGGCTTTTTGTACTGTCGCTCACAAGGAATGGGCTTCGAAGAGGCAGGAAAGTTTGCCGCTGCCATGTGTACACTCAAGTTAGAACACAGCGGACCCTTTGACAGAAGCATTGAAGAGGTGCGACGTATTGTTAAGGGGGAATAATTGATATCTATTCAACCTACCATGTACATATTTCTTATTTCCATCCTTATCCAAAATATAATGACCATACTTCCTGTATTCTTCGCGCTATATTGTAAGCCAACACGGGAGGAACTGCATTTCCAATAACTCGGTAAGCTCCCGAAGGACTTACTTGATACCGTTTAGTATTATTCTTATAAAAAACAAAAGGATAGTCTGGTGGAAAAGTTTGTATCAAGGCGCATTCACGAGGTGTCAGCCGTCTTTCCCTTAAGCCTCGACTTAACTCGTCCGTAATCATGCCCCCATGTTCTAATGAGAGACGTCTAAATTCAATGTTTCCATGATGCTCGGAGCGAATAGTGGGGGCTACACTATCCAAATTTATTTCTGTTTGTCCTTGACTTCCGTTACTAAGAAACTTTGCAGAAGAAAACGATTGCTGCGCTAAGTCCACTGAAAGTTTGGGTTCTGGAAGCTCTGCTAACACATCTCTACATGTTACAGGAGAAAGAAGATGCGAAAGAGATAAATTAAAATTATGTGTCGGCGCAGGATAAGGGTTGTATTTATCAGGAACAACTTTTTTCTGTAAAGCTTGTGCAGCATGGGACGTGAGTGCCGAACGCTTGATACCAATAAAGATAACTCTTTCTCGTTTTTCAGGTACACCATAGTTGGCAGCGTGCAAAATCTGTGGTTCCAATACGATATAGTCATTTCCATTAGCACTCGAAAAATCATTTTGTATGATATCTTTTACATCGCCAAGACTCACCAAGCCTTTTACGTTCTCGGCTATGAACATCTTTGGTTGCACAATGTCAATAACCTGCTTCATCCACATATATAACTTTCCTCGTGTCTCTTCGGACGCGCAATGTTGCTGTTCAGCCTTCTTTCTCCATTGTGCAATATAGCAGAATCAAAACCCTTTCGCTTGCCTGCAACACTGAAATCCTGACAAGGAAAGCCTCCTGTAACCACATCTATGTTCTTTGGGAATATATCAAAACCTGCGTAATGCTGTTTTACCAAATCTACAATGCTCTCCAAATGATAAATCTCGGGATTAACCTTGTAATGCGACATGTAACGCAACCATGTATGTTTTGCATCTTTTAAGATGTCGCAAGCGAAAACTGTCCGAAATACATTTCTACGAAGAAGAACCCAATTATCATTCACTCTTTGCTCTATCCATTCGCCTTTTCCAACCGATTTCTGATGACATATAAAACCTCCTTCCAAGCCTATATCCATTCCCCCACAACCAGAAAATAGAGAAAGCACTCTTAAAGTTCCTTTCTCTTGTCGTTCATGAGTTCCATTATTGAAATAGAAATCAGGCAAAGGCTCTGCTATAATATCGGTAAAGTCCACTTGTTGGCTATATCTCATCTGTCTAATACATTCTTCCTACCATTAGAAGCAATTCGTCAATCATTACGAACTATCTCTTCGCTAATCGTTAACAGCTATGACAAAGGTACAAATTAAATCATACAAACTTATAACCTTTTTGCGTTTCTTTTTACCAACTCTCTGTATTGTTTTTCTGAATATACACAAAAACGCCATTTGCTTTCCGAAGAAAGCAAATGGCTTTTTATTCGTTACCATTGGTTTACTACCATCTTAAGCCGCACTTATCATGGGCAAAACAAATTTAGCCAAACAATAGCCTCCACCTAACAACCATACGTACAACAAGGTTGCTAAAACAAAGGGTTTGACTCCTGCTCGCTTGAATTTATCAATACTGGTTTCTGCACCAAGGGCCGTCATCGCCATGGTCAACAAAAAGGTGTCAAATTGGTTAATAAATTCTACTATATCAGCTGGTAACAGGTTCAAGGAATTAAATCCTATGACAACTAAAAATAAGATAGCAAACCAAGGAATGGTTATCTTTCCCTTTGCCCTTTCGGCATCATTGTGTGTAGAACGATAGTGAGCAACCGCCCAACTAATCAGTAATAGCATGGGTACCAACATCATCACACGTATCATCTTGACGATAATAGCAACGTTAGAAACATCATGCCCCATGGCATTTCCTGCTCCTACAACATGAGCTACCTCATGAACAGTTGAACCAGTCATAATACCCATGGCTTCTGGAGAAAGGGCTATGATGCCATTATGGTAAAGGATAGGATACAAAAACATAGACAATGTACCAAAAATAACAACTGTAGAAACTGCCACTGCTGTTTTGTATGGCTTGGTATTAAGGGCAGATTCTGTTCCTAACACAGCTGCTGCGCCACAAATACCACTGCCCATAGAGGTGAGAAGTGTTACACCTCTGTCCATTTTTAACAGCTTTCCTATCAGAATTCCGCCCCCAACAGTAACCATAACAACAATGGCATCTATCACAATAGCCGACAAACCAACTACCGTTACGTCCTGAAATGTAAGACGAAAGCCATACAATATGATACCTATTCGTAAGATGCGTTTAGAGCAAAAGTTGATACCAGGCACCCAAGTTTCGGGTAAATTATTACGCAAACTATTGGCATAAAGCATGCCAAGAATGATACCAACAATCATAGGACTAAACGACAGACTTTTTACAAACCCCATATCGCCGATATAAAAGGCGGCTAACGAAAACAAAGTTATCAAGAGTACGCCATGTAGCATACTGCTTCTCTTTTCACTGAACATTTACTTTACTTTTTAAATAATGAAAGTGCAAAGGTATGAAAAGATAAAGCTATGTTGTTATATCAAATAACTATGCCTTATAATGGAAGGTTATAAACCGCTTAAAGATATTGACCAAGGGAGATGTTTCGCCTTGTTTTTCTACAAAAACGAAGTCTCTTATTAAGGTTAGATCGTCTATTTCGATAACTTTTAGTTCTCCACGAAGCAGTTCTTTATCGACCGCGCGGATGGAAACGATGCCCATGCAGTTAGAATGCAGGATAAAACGCTTGATACTTTCGGTACTGCCAAGGTTTATCTGGACGTTCATGTCTGCAATCGTTAACTGGTGTTTTTTCAGCTCTTGTTCGAAGACATCAAGCGTACCCGACCCCATTTCGCGCAATACCAATGGTTGTTGGCACAGTTCATTCAACATAATGCTATCTTTAGAAGCTAATATGTGCGACGGTTTTACAATGGCTACCAACTCATCTTTCATCATCACAGCATATTTAAGGTGAGGTTGTCTAACCGTTCCCTCTATCATTCCCACATCTATTTTGCCTTGAATGATGGCGGTCTCTATATCCCTTGAATTGCCACTTACCACCGACACGTGGGTGTGAGGGTAGTTTTCAAGGAAGTCAGCCAGCATTTTTGGCAACTCATATTGTGATATCGTGGTGCTCGCTCCAATACGAATTTCACCACTGACACGCTGGTGCAGTTGGTTCATCTCAAAATCTAACCGCTGATAATCGGCTACTAATTTATCACTATGCCGAAGCAACAGCTGCCCAGCAGACGTGAGAGAGATACGATTACCATACCGATTAAAAAGCCTGACATGATAATGAGCCTCCAGTTTTTGAATGTGTTTAGAGATAGCTGGCTGACTCATAAAGAGTTCTTTCGATGCCTTTGTAAAGCTTAAGTGGTGAGCTACGCTCCTAAATACCTGTAAGTTGATGTCCATAAATATAGGATAAGTGACGGTTATTTTTTTTGATGTTGCTTCTCCTGCAATGCCTTTTGCTCCCTGTAACGAATGTTTCGCGGATGATGCAACAATATTTCGTTGCGCAAAGTAGAGGTATCTATGTGCGTATAAATCTCGGTTGTGCCGATACTTTCATGTCCCAGCATGGCTTGTATGGCACGCAAATCGGCTCCGCCCTTTAGCAATTCGGTAGCAAACGAGTGTCGAAGAGTATGCGGAGAAATAGTTTTGGTAATGCCAGCCACGACAGCTTGTTGCTTTAGCATAATAAGTATCATGGTTCGGGTAAGATGTCTTCCGCGCCTATTAAGAAAAACAAAATCTTCTTCACCAACTTGAATTTTCATCAAATTACGATCTGCAAACCAATACTTTAATTCTTTTATCGCCTTTGGAGAAATAGGAACCAGTCGTTCTTTGCTGCCTTTACCCATGACACGAATAAACTGTTCGTCCAAATATAGATTGGATAGCTTGAGATTAATCAGCTCAGACACACGCAAACCACACGAGAATAACACTTCTATAATAGTCTTATTGCGTTGTCCTTCAGGCTTTGAAAGGTCAATACTATCTTCTATCATGTCTACTTCTTGGGTAGATAACACCTCTGGAAGATGTTCTCCAAGGTGAGGAGACTCTAACAATTCGGTAGGATTTTGCTCTATTTCGCCCGATAACAGCAGATATTTGTAAAACGACCGGATACCACTCAAGATACGAGCCTGCGAAGTTGGACCGATGCGATACTCATGCAACGTACCTGCAAACAACTGCAAATCAGCAAGAGAGAGGTTTATTGGTTGCAAAGAATGTTGCTTACAGAAGTCCAACAACCACTTCAAATCATTTTGATAAGCTGCCAACGTGTTGGGTGAGTAGTTACGTTCTAACTTCAAATAGCGAGTATAAGCCCTTACAATATCTGTAGTTGTTTTCTTGTTGCTTTCCATTTTAATACGTATTTTTGCAAAAAAGATAGGCGTTAACTCAAAATTCAAATTCGTTTTCATTGAGTTATACTCACACTATCCCTGCAAAGATAAACAAATAAGGTGAATTATGAAAATAATGATTATCAATGGTCCTAACCTCAATTTGTTAGGCAAACGAGAACCAGCCATCTATGGTAATTGCACTTTCGATGCATTTTTACCCAAGTTACGTTCGCAATTTCCCGATATAAACATAGGTTATTACCAAAATAACATAGAGGGCGAACTTATCAATAAGATGCAAGAAGTAGGCTTTTCGTACGATGGAATCGTGCTAAATGCAGGGGCTTACACACATACCAGCATTGCTTTATTAGATTGTATCAAGGCAATCACCACACCTGTAATAGAAGTTCACATCTCAAACATTCATACTCGTGAGGATTTTCGCCATAAAAGTATGATTTCATTGGCATGCCTTGGTGTCATTGCAGGCTTCGGATTGAACTCGTATAAATTGGCAATCGAAGCAATTATTAATCAGTAGACAAACGAACGAGGTAACAAGTTGACCAGTAAATAACCATAGAAATGCATAGAAAAACACGCCACCACAACTGGTACTTGCATAAACCTTCTTCCTTGTAAAACTCATAAAACTTGAGAACTTATAAACTAATCAACCTATGAATTATGATTTAGAAAGCTATCTTCTCTCACACATTGATAAGGAAGGCAATTACCTATACCGCCTATATCGTGCCACCAATATACACACAGTGCATGGACGTATGGCAAGTGGACACTTGCAAGGGCGACTATTAAAAATGCTGGTAGAGATGATAAAGCCACAAAATATTATAGAAGTAGGAACATTTAGCGGATATAGTGCTATATGTATGGCAGAAGGATTGAGCGGTAACGCACAACTATATACGTTTGAAATAAACGATGAAATGGAAGATTTTACTCGTCCATGGATAGAAAACAGCAGTGTAGGCAAGCGTATTCACTTCATTATTGGAGATGCCAACATAGAAGCACCCAAGCTAAACATCAAATTTGATATGGCATTTATCGATGGTGATAAGCGAACCTACATTGACACATACGAAACAATAATAAAGCTGTTAAAACCTGGTGGCTTTATTCTTGCCGACAACACATTGTGGGATGGACACGTTATTGACCCTCATTATGAGCACGATGCACAAACACAGGGCATTGTTCACTTTAACGATTACATTACTAACGACAAACGGGTAGAAAAGGTTATCCTGCCTATTCGAGATGGATTAACAATTATCAGAAAGAAGATTTCGAAATAATTGTTGGCGCAAAACAAGGACGCTTATGGGTGTTATTAGGAGTTAACAAAGAGTTAACGGTTATTACCTTATACTTGTTTACCGCACAACCGTGTCTTTTCCAAAGATAAATCGAACCAAATGCAGCCATTGCAACAAATATACAATGGCAAAGCAGCCTACTACCGTAAACGTTAAGGCTACCAGCATAAAGAGCATGCCCGTAGGCTCAATGAGCAAATAGGGTTGAAATAATTTGGCTAACACCGTAAAAATAGGCGAAAACAACAATAAGACAAGGGAGTTTCTACCGATGAAATGGAACAAATTTGCAACTTTTATAGGCAAATAGTAATAAATTCCGAGCAAAAAAGAAAACATAAAATACACTATCATCATACCCCAAAAAGTATATTTGTGCAATGAGTTAGGCATGAACATGGTTATGAGTATAACTACTATAACAGACCAACAAGAGGGGTGAAATACTTTGATAAAAGAGCCACCATAATGCCGTAAACACAACCCAACACAAAAGTAAAAGGCATTAGCCCTCTCTATAATGCCTAAAAACGAACAACCTACTAAAATACCAAACACTAAACCAATGCGCCAAATACCCGCTTTTCTTGATAATCTACTCACCAAATACGATACCATACCACACAACATTAGGGTATGCAAATACCAATAAGGCCCAATAGGATGCAAAAACAGTTTGTCTACATATAGCATAAAGGAGAATTGGTATATATGCTCGCGTATAGGAAGTACGGCTGCCATTGCCACATACCCACTTTCCATGAGAAAATAAGGAACAAAAAGCCATTGAATATAGTGGGCAAATTTTCCAACCGACTTATGCATATTAAACAGATAACCCGATATAATAAGAAAACCTGGCATGTGAAACGTATACACAAAGGCTTTAGCAACAGGATAATGGTTGCCAATATATACCAAATGAAAAACTATCATAAGCAAAATAAACACACTCTTGAGATAGTCTAACTCCGTAATTCTTTTACCTGATGTGGATAGGATATGCCATGTCATAGCTACAAAAATATATAAAATATTCCTATTATCAAGTATTATCATTAACTTTGTAGCTAAGAAAAAAGTTTTAGGCTGATTCTATAAATTAGCGTTGTTAAATATAAGGCTTATATTTGAGACCAAAAATGTAAGCGAGTGAAAAAGTGTAGCAAGCTACACTACTAAAATTACTCACATTTTGAATCAAAAAAAAGAAGCAAAAAGATAACAAAACATGTTGCTTAAAAATTACTTACCAGATATGGTAGTAATTGATAGAACTATCCTTCAAATAAAATATAATTTATTATGCAAGAAACAAGACAAAACCGTGTAGCAAGATTGCTACAAAAGGAACTCGCTATGATTTTTCAGTCGCAAACACGTACCACTCATGGGATAATGGTAAGCGTAACTCGTGTTCGCATTAGTCCTGACCTCGGTGTATGCACTGCTTATCTTAGCATATTTCCTTCAGAAAAAGCCGATGAAATTATTAAAAATATTAACCAGAATGCCAAGACGGTACGCTATGATTTAGGCAAACGTGTACACAATCAGTTGCGTATCATACCCGAATTGCGCTTCTTTATTGACGATAGCTTAGACTATATTGAGCACATTGATGAGCTATTAAAGAAGTAACAAGCAATAATATGACACCCAATAGAGAAAAAAGAGTAAAGAGGAAGATAACAAAAAATTAACAAACGAATGCTGAACAGATTGAAGGAAAACGACTGATGCTTATTACGAAATGATAAAAATACAATGCTAACGTACGCTAACTTCTGATAAATTCGTTTTTACTTCCATCTAACCCCTCAACCACACCCCTATCATAAATGTATTTTTACATAATTTTTAGTATCATATCGTAACATGAATTTTCCATTTTTCGTATCGCGTCGCTATCTTTTTTCCAAAAAAAGTACCAACGCAATCAATGTTATTTCTGTTATATCTGTTATAGGTGTAGCAGTTGCCACTATGGCATTGGTCATCGTATTGAGTGTTTTTAATGGATTTCACGATTTGGTTGCATCGTTTTTAACCAACTTTGATCCTCAATTAGAGATTGTTCCAACGCAAGGAAAGACGGCAAATGCCAGCGATAAGGTGCTGACACAGGTAAAACACCTAAATGAGGTATCGGTGGCAACCGAAACAGTAAAAGAGATGGCTATGGCTACTTATCAGGGCAAACAAGCCATGGTAACCATTATGGGTGTAGAAGATAACTTTGACAGCCTTACAAACATCAAAAAAATTTTGTACGGAGACGGACAATATCAGCTACATGCAGCTAATCTGGAATACGGCATTTTGGGTATACGCTTGGCACAAACGCTGGATGTGGGGACATCATGGAACGGATATATTAAGATATATGCGCCCAAACGCATAGGGCAACTAGATATGACAAACCCACAGGATGGGTTTGTGGTTGACTCACTGTTATCGCCTGGAGTGGTGTTCTCTGTCAACCAAACCAAATATGATAAGGGACATATCATTACCTCATTAGGTTTTGCTCGCAACTTATTTGATATGGAAGGACAGATTACTTCATTAGAATTGCGACTAAAACCTGGAAGTAATCTGGATAACGTAAAAAAGAAGATACAAAGCATTGTGGGTGATAAGTATAAGGTATTGGATAGATTTGAGCAACAGGCTGATACGTTTAAGATTATGCAAATAGAGAAAATGATAGCCTACTTTTTCTTGACTTTCATCCTGATTATTGCTTGCTTTAATATCATAGGTTCGCTTTCTATGCTCATGATTGATAAGAAACAAGATGTAATAACACTGAGAAACCTTGGTGCAAATAGCCACCAAATTATGCGTATCTTCTTGTTTGAGGGCAGAATGATCTCGGTTATAGGTGCCATCATCGGTATTTTAATAGGTCTGTTGCTTTGCTGGTTACAACAAACATATGGCTTTGTAGCATTGGGCAGCGAAGCAGGAAACTTTGTTGTAAATGCTTATCCTGTGAGCGTACATTACTGGGATGTTCTCTTTATATTTATAACAGTTATCTTAGTGGGCGGAATTGCCGTGTGGTATCCTGTAAGATACTTTAGCAAACGCTTGCTGAATGAACAGGAATAACGGAAAATTAATAATCTTTTTCCAAACGCACCCCCCAATTTACAGTAAGCAAAACTGGGGGGAGCGGATATTCCTGTCCGCAGAAGAAATATAGAGAGGCATTATTCTTGACGCCTCTTTATTTGTATTCCGCAGACAAAAATCTACACCCTCCCCAACTTTGCACGAAGCAATAAGGAATAAATTTGCGCATTATTGGTTAACAAAATATGTAGCCAATAGCTTTTTTGTAGACATATCATTTTTATTTACAAAACACACTTTATATTTTGAATATTTTCTGCAACAAAGTATTTTGCTTGAAATATCGGCAAAATGAGCATATTTTATAAATATAAAGGTATCAACCACTTATATTTATTCTATCTAAATTCCGCCATTTTTTACACCCATTTTAGCACTTATCCCAATGCTTTAATCACGCTATTTGCACGTTTTAATAGCACTAACCCAAAGGGTTAATGCTACAAACTCAATGGTTTAGCGGTAGTAACTGCGCCAAATTATCAAATTTCTACCAACATCCAACACTAATACCAGCATAATTAAAGAAAAAAGTATAGTTAATTTTTCTACTTCAAGAAAAAAAAGCATCCAAAATAAGGTAAATTATTTCAACAAAAGCGGTAACATTAATAAGCAGTTAACTGTTGGTGTAATAACCCAAAAGCACAAAAAAGCCTGCATACCCTCTTAAGATACACAGGCTTAATGTAAGAATATGAACTCTATAAGCTTGTTCTTCTATATAATAAGAATTACATACAACAAAGCACTTTTAAGACCTTAGATTCAAAAAGAATGCCCGTAAGAACACTTATAGGTAATAGTTCATCTATATGAATATCGTATTAATCCTTTAACTTAGCAGAGATAAACTCGCGGTTGAGACGTGCAATATTTGAAATAGATTCGTTCTTTGGACATACAGCTTCGCATGCACGAGTGTTGGTACAGTTACCAAATCCCAGCTCATCCATCTTCCTTACCATTGCCTTAGCACGCTTAGCAGCCTCTGGACGACCTTGTGGAAGGAGGGCAAACTGACTAACTTTTGAACTTACGAAGAGCATAGCAGAACCGTTTTTGCAAGCAGCAACACAAGCACCACAACCGATGCAGGTTGCACAGTCCATAGCCTCATCGGCTTTCTCCTTAGGTATCAAGATAGCATTAGCATCTTGTGCCTGTCCAGTACGAATAGTATTGTAGCCACCGGCAGCCATAATCTTATCAAAAGCACCACGGTCAACCATACAGTCTTTAATAACTGGGAAGCCTGCCGAACGCCAAGGTTCAATGGTAATAACATCGCCATCATTGAAACGACGCATATATAACTGGCAGGTTGTGGCCCCACGTTCGGTTTTTCCGTGTGGTACACCATTGATATAGAGTGAACACATACCGCAAATACCCTCACGGCAGTCGTGGTCGAAGACGAAAGGTTCTTCCCCACCTTCAATAAGTTCTTCGTTTAGAATGTCGAGCATTTCGAGGAATGACATATCATCTGGAATGTTCTTCATCTCGTGTGTATCGAAGTGTCCCTTAGCCTTAGGACCATTCTGACGCCAATATTTAACAGTAAAACTTATATTTTTTGACATGGTTTTTATTTTTTAGTTGACAAGTTTACGAGTTGACAAGTTGACAAGCTAATAGCTTTTTTTTCAATAGTTACAGAAATTGATAGGGATCTATATTTTCCAAATGCAACGGTTTGATGAATATTTTGTCTATTGTTGTTGACTTTTAATGAGTGCTGTTAGCATTTTTAAGACTTCTATATTTTATTGATAGAATTCTTGATAGACCTCCAAATCAGTAATAAAGCTCTACTCTTTACAGAGAATAATTTGAGTATCCAAAATTCAGAAGCTGAACCCAAAGCAATATATTAGAAATATAACAACTCTTTTGTTGTTGCTCTGCCATAACCTTCAGCGATATTTGAAGGTATTGAATTTGCTGCTCTACGCATTAGAGAGGTAATTCCCATGAGTTCTTCATGTGGAAAACTTCTCGTTACTTGATAAATCTTTTTCACAAGAATGATGCTCTTTTGCCAGACGATCAAATCTTTGTGCGTAGTATTCATATCAATTCGGGTTACATATTAGTTATAGGAAAACCTCACTAATCCACTATCATCCTGTCTACTCGTCAACTTGTTAACTCGTCAACTCATCAATTTTAATTCTTATAATTACGTGTTTGCACCTTAATAGCTTCATACTCAAGAGGCTCTTTCAGCAATTCAGGAGCAGTATCGTCGTTGCCCTGATACTTCCAGCAACCTACATAGAAGTAATGTTCATCATCACGCTTTGCCTCACCTTCGGGAGTTTGATACTCCTCACGGAAATGTCCACCGCAACTCTCATTACGAGATAGAGCATCATAAGCAACAAGCTGACCCATAAGAAGAAAATCGCGCAAGTGAATAGCTTTATCTAACTCTATATTTAACCCCTCTTTCGTGCCAGGGATAAATAAGTTTGTATCAAACTCTTTACGTAATTCAGAGATGAGTTTCAAACCCTTTTCAAGCCCCTCCTTAGTACGTCCCATACCAACATATTCCCACATAATATGACCTAACTCCTTGTGGATAGAGTCTACAGAACGCTTACCTTGAATAGACATCAAGCGATCTATCTCTAATTGCACCTTCTTTTCAGCCTCTTCAAACTCAGGAAGATCGGTAGAAAGACGTGGCCAAACACTCTGATCTGATAAGTAATTTTGAATAGTGTATGGCAATACGAAGTATCCATCTGCCAAACCTTGCATCAATGCAGAAGCACCTAAACGGTTTGCTCCATGGTCAGAGAAATTACATTCACCAATAGAATATAAACCTGTTACAGAAGTCATCAACTCATAGTCAACCCAAATACCACCCATGGTGTAGTGGATAGCTGGGAATATCATCATTGGTTTGTAATACTTAACTCCATTTATTTCGTTTGCAAGATCACCTGGGAAAACATCATTAATCTCTTCGTACATCTCAAAGAGGTTACCATAACGCTGCATAATCTCATCCAACCCCAAGCGATTAATAGATTCTGAGAAATCAAGGAACACTGCTAAACCTGTATTGTTTACGCCATAACCTTTATCACAACGCTCTTTTGCTGCACGAGAAGCAACATCACGAGGTACTAAGTTACCAAAAGCAGGATAACGACGCTCCAAGTAATAGTCGCGATCTTCTTCTGGTATCTCCCAGCCTTGTTTGGTTCCAGCTTGCAAAGCCTTTGCATCTTCAAGCTTTTTAGGAACCCAAATACGTCCATCGTTACGCAAAGACTCAGACATCAATGTTAACTTCGACTGGTTCTTACCATGCACAGGAATACATGTTGGGTGAATTTGTACATATGAGGGGTTTGCAAAATAAGCACCCTTACGATAACATTGTATAGCTGCTGTACAGTTACATCCCATTGCATTGGTTGAAAGAAAATAGGTGTTACCATATCCACCCGTTGCAATAACAACAGCATTAGCAGAGAAACGCTCCAGTTTACCTGTAATAAGATTCTTGGCTATAATACCACGAGCACGTCCGTCTACAATTACAACATCCTCCATTTCGTAACGAGTATATAGCTTTACCTTGCCTTTATGCACCTGACACATCAATGAAGAGTAAGCACCCAATAACAATTGCTGGCCTGTTTGACCTTTTGCATAGAACGTACGACTAACCTGTGCGCCACCAAAAGAACGATTGGCAAGCATACCTCCATATTCACGAGCAAAAGGAACGCCCTGTGCTACGCATTGATCAATAATGTCATCGGCAACCTCTGCCAAACGATATACGTTAGCTTCACGAGCACGATAGTCGCCACCTTTTACAGTATCATAAAACAAACGATAAACAGAGTCGCCATCGTTTTGATAGTTTTTTGTTGCGTTAATACCACCTTGTGCCGCAATAGAGTGTGCACGACGTGGAGAATCTTGTATACAGAAGTTAAAAACATTGAAGCCCATCTCACCTAATGAGGCAGCTGCACTGGCTCCTGCCAATCCTGTTCCTACTACTATAATATCTAATTTTGCTTTATTCTTTGGGTTAACTAAACGCTGATGAGCTTTATAGTTAGTCCACTTCTCAGCTACTGGCCCTTCTGGAATTTTTGAATTTATCTGTGTCATAATAATTTTCTTATATTTAATCGTTAAACCATATTCATTATGCACAGCACAAACTTGGTGCACAACCAAATGCAAAGGCAAGTACTACTACAAGAAAGCCGAGCATAAGAATGGTTGAATAAATAATACCTATCACCTTCCAACGCTTGAACCAAATTTTGCCATTGATGCCTAATGTTTGCATAGAACTCCAAAATCCGTGTGATAAGTGAAACCAAATAGAAACAATCCAGATAACATACAGAACAACAAACAAGGGGCTTGCAAATGTTTGTTGAATGTATCCGAAACCATTAGCAGGGTTACCAAGTGGGTCGGCAACATGAAACAGCTCTGCAAACATCATGTTATACCAGAAATTGTACAAGTGCAAAAGAAGCCCTAAGAGGATGATGATACCCAAAACCAACATGTTTTGAGAAGCCCACTCTACCTTTTCGCTCTTTTGGGTAACAGCATAACGCTCGCTACCACGTGCTCTCCTATTCTGTGCTGTTAGTATAAAAGCAAATACGATATGGCAAACTGTTAGTACTGCCAAGCCCATCGTAGCTACCACTGCATACCAATTGGCACCAAGTAATTCACAAATAGTGTTGTAGGCACCGCCCGAAAACAACGCTACAACATTCATGCACATGTGAAATGTTAGGAATAGAAAAAGAGCAATGCCAGTAATTGACATTACAATCTTTCTACCTATAGATGAATTGATTAACCACATAAATGATTGAAATTTAAGTATTAAATGTTAGAATTTTTCTTGCTTAAGTTCAAATTGCACCACCAAATAAGATTGTATGTATTAACATACATTACCATTTACCCCCCATTTGTAGGTATAGGCATCACATATAATTGATGCAAAAATACTAAATTTTAGTGATTAAACAAAGTTTTTTAATGAAAATACAATACTTAATAAGAAATATTATACCTACAAAATATGGTGCAATTTTCATCTGTTGTTTTTAGTGCTCATTTTGTATTAATTCAATATATTTTCTTACTTTTGTCTTCCTTGTTATAAAATAGCATTTTTACCGCATTTCCCAACAATGACAAAGCGGCACACTCCCTCTTTAACATTTGTTGGTAAAAAGTACGAGTGCACAAACTTAACAAACTAAGCAAAGCAGCATATAAAGACATTAAGATACAAATAAAAATAGTAAAACAATGAAATTTAAATACGATGTCATAATAATAGGTGGTGGACACGCTGGGTGTGAGGCTGCAACTGCTGCAGCTAACATGGGGGCAAAGACGTGCCTTATCACCATGGACATGAATAAAATCGGACAGATGAGTTGCAACCCAGCCATTGGAGGCATTGCCAAAGGGCAAATTGTACGTGAGGTTGATGCTTTAGGTGGACAAATGGGGTTGATTACAGATGCCACTGCCATACAGTTTCGTATGCTCAACAAGGGCAAAGGGCCTGCCGTTTGGAGTCCAAGAGCACAGTGCGACAGAGGTAAATACATTTGGCAATGGCGAACAACCCTTGATTACACACCTAATTTAGATATATGGCAAGACCAAGCCAATGAGCTATTGGTTCAAAATAAGCAAGCCATCGGTATACGAACAATATGGGGCGAGGAATTTTATGCCAAAAGTATTGTTGTTACAGCTGGCACTTTTCTCAACGGCCTGATGCACATTGGCAGGCACAAAGTACCAGGAGGAAGATGTGCAGAACCTGCCGTTTATCATTTTAGTGAGAGCATTTCGCACCATGGCATAACGGTGGCACGGATGAAAACAGGTACACCTGTTAGGATAGATGCACGTACTGTTCACTTTGAGGATATGGAACGGCAGGACGGTGAAAGCGATTTTCACCAATTTAGTTATATGGGCGAGCACCGTCAGCTAAAGCAGTTGCCTTGTTGGACATGCTATACAAATAAGGAAGCACACGATGTTTTGCGCAGCGGATTGGCAGATTCTCCCCTTTTCAACGGTCAAATCCAGAGTACAGGTCCACGTTATTGCCCATCTATTGAAACCAAGCTGGTTACCTTTCCTAACAAAGAGCAGCACCCTTTGTTCCTTGAACCAGAGGGAGAGAACACCAACGAGATGTATTTAAATGGGTTTTCATCGAGTATGCCACTCCATATTCAACTGGAAGCTATCCACAAAATCCCCGCTTTACGAGAAGCAAAAGCCTACCGAGGTGGTTACGCTATCGAATACGATTACTTCGACCCTACCCTCTTAACACACTCGTTGGAATCGAAAGTTTTAAGCGGCTTGTTTCTTGCTGGACAAGTTAATGGTACTACAGGCTACGAAGAAGCTGCAGGACAAGGTTTGGTTGCTGGTATTAATGCTGCCATCAACTGCTCAGGAGGCGAGCCTTTCGTGATGAAACGGGACGAAAGTTACATTGGTGTACTTATTGATGACCTTACCACAAAGGGCGTAGATGAGCCCTATCGTATGTTTACTTCTCGTGCAGAATACCGCATATTGCTCCGTCAGGATGATGCAGATGCCCGATTAACCGAAAAAGCTTATCAATTAGGATTAGCTAAACGCACTCGCTACGACTGGTGGAAACAGAAGCAAGAGGGCATCAATAGATTGATAGATTTCTGCAACAATACACCGATTAAACCTAATGAAATAAATGACGTATTACAGCATTTGGGTACTACCCCTTTGCATATGGGGTGCAAGGTAGCCAACCTAATTGGCCGCCCACAACTATCTATAGCAAACTTGGTACCACACATTCCTGCCCTATCACAGCTAATTAATAGTCTTCCTAATAGAAAAGAAGAAATAACCGAAGCTGCCGAAATTAGCATAAAATATAAAGGTTACATCGAGCGAGAACGCTTAATAGCCGAAAAGATGCACCGTTTGGAGGACATCAAAATAAAAGGGCACTTCAAATACAGTAATCTGCACGAGCTATCTACCGAGGCAAGACAAAAATTGGAGCGCATTCAACCAGAAACTTTAGCTGAGGCAAGCAGAATACCAGGAGTTTCTCCGAGCGATATAAATGTGCTTTTGGTACTCTTAGGACGATAAACAAAACGAGAATTTATGCAAAACAAAGCAGAATGTTTCATGTGAAACAAAATTAATAATTATCATAATATAACTTGTTAGTAATGAACAATAAACTATTATTAAGCCATCTGAGATGTATACCAGATTGGCCTATTCCAGGAGTTAACTTCAGAGATGTTACTACCCTATTTAAAGATCCTGAATGTTTGCGAACTATTTGCGATGAAATGTACGATATCTACAAAGATAAAGGCATTACCAAGATTGTAGGTATCGAAAGTCGTGGCTTTGTGATGTCATCAGCATTGGCTCTCAAGCTGGGCGCAGGCGTAGTACTATGCCGTAAACCAGGCAAACTTCCTTGTGAGACGGTACAAGAGAGTTATGCTAAAGAGTATGGTATTGACACGATAGAAATTCACAAAGATGCTATCAACGAGAACGATGTTATCTTGCTTCACGATGATTTACTTGCTACCGGAGGAACGATGAAAGCAGCATGCGACTTAGTTAAGAAGTTTCATCCTAAGAAGATTTACTGCAATTTCATCATCGAACTCATTAACGAGGGACTTAATGGCAGGCAGCATTTCGATGATGATATAGAAATTAGCACGCTTATACAAATTTAAGATTGCATCATATAAAATAGCTCCTTACCCCACAAAAACAAGGAGCTATTTTTATATAAATAAAATCACAATATGGATAACAAGAAGAATGCAACAGAACTACAAAATAGCAAAAAGAAACACACAAATAAAAGATGTTTCATTATTTGCAGTCTACTACCCTCCCTCTTTATAAGGCTTGATATGAGCACTCCTACAAATGCGCATTATTAAAATGTTTCACATGAAACAAACTGTATGTTAATTCCTTTATACAAAGCATTTACGAAATGAAGAAAGAAGAAAACATAGCAAGATTAGAGCGACTCAAAAGCATTGTTTTGAGTATGCCCGACAAGCCTGGAAGTTATCAGTTTTATGACAAAGACGGCATCATTATTTATGTGGGTAAAGCCAAATATTTAAAGCGTAGGGTTTCTTCTTACTTCCATAAAGAAGTAGATAGATACAAGACAAAAGTGCTTGTCAGCAAAGTTTGGAATTTAACTTACACCGTTGTCAACACAGAAGAGGATGCCTTGCTTTTAGAAAATAGTCTTATAAAGAAATACAATCCTCGTTACAACGTGCTATTAAAAGACGGCAAAACCTACCCCAGTATTTGTATTACAAACGAATACTTGCCCCGTATCATCAAGACACGGCAAATAAGCCGCAACATTGGTACGTATTTTGGTCCTTATTCGCACATCGGAACCATGTATGCACTTCTCGAAATTATTAGCAAGTTATATAAGCCTCGTACCTGTCAACTTTCTTTTACGCCCGAAGGAATAGCGCAAGGTAAATACAAGCCATGCTTAAAATACCACATAGGCAACTGTTTGGCACCATGTACAGGCAAGCAATCGTACGAGGATTATCAAGAAAGCATAGCGCAAGCACGAGAGATTTTAAGGGGAAATACACGTAACGTGTGCCAACTTCTCTACCAAGTAATGCTTAAAAAAGCAGAAGAAATGAAGTTTGAAGAGGCACAAGCTATCAAAGAAAAGTACGAAAAGCTTAACCATTTCGTTGCCAAAAGTGAGGTTGTAAGTTATACTATAAGGAATGTTGATGTATTTACGCTCACCAAAGAGGATACCGAAAAAACGGCATTTATCAACTATATTCACGTTAAAAATGGTACTATCAACCAGAGTTTTACTTTTGAATACAAGCAAAAAGTAGACGAAACCGACCAAGATTTATTGATTACTGCTATACAAGAAATACGGACAAGATTTAAGAGTAATGCCAAAGAGATTATTGTTCCATTTAAAATAGAATGGCAGCTCAATAATATTACATTCTTTGTACCGCAACGAGGGGATAAAAAGCGCCTATTAGACCTCAGCGAAATGAACGGAAAGCAATACAAATTTGACCGCTTAAAACAGGCAGAAAAGCTTAATCCTGAGCAAAAACAAACACGGTTGATGAAGGATTTGCAGGATAAATTGCATCTACCTAAGCTCCCATACCATATAGAATGCTTTGATAATTCTAACATTTCTGGCACCAATGCAGTAGCAGGTTGCGTGGTATTTAAGGGTATGAAACCATCTAAAAAGGATTATCGTAAATACAATATCAAAACAGTTGTAGGGCCTGATGATTATGCTTCCATGCAAGAGGTGGTGCACCGTCGTTATCAACGAATGATAGAAGAGCAAATGCCCCTACCCGACTTGATTATTACCGATGGTGGAAAGGGACAAATGGAAGTTGTAAGAAAGGTAATAGAAGACGAATTACACCTACCAATTGCCATTGCTGGACTGGCAAAAGATGACCATCACCGCACCAACGAACTGCTATTTGGTTTTCCACCACAGGTTATTGGGTTAAACACCAATAGCGAACTGTTCCATGTGCTCACACAAATACAAGATGAGGTGCACCGCTTTGCCATTGCTTTCCACCGTGATAAGCGCAGCAAACAGGCACTGCACAGCGAATTAGATGATATCAAAGGTATTGGCGAAAAGACGAAAGAGGAATTATGGGCGCATTTTAAGTCTATTAAATCTATTAAAACATCTGACATAGAGGAGCTTACATCTGTAATAGGTAAGAACAAAGCAAGCATTATATACCAGCATTTTCATTATGCTAAAAACAAAGAATAAACATATTCATTGCAGATTATTTTGTAAAGAAAATTCTTACTTTATTAACATTTCTCAATTATTCAATCTAGAGAAAAATGCTATACATCTCTATTATTTTACAGGGGCTTTGAAGCTATATATATGAGTCAATCATACAATCTCAATGAGTTAATGGCACTAAACGATGCAAATTTCACCGAAAAATCAATGGTATAACAACATAAATACGGCACAATAACGTAAGCGGCTAATGTTGGATGCTTACACAATAACACCCTAACATACGGATATTGATATAGATTTTTATTTATATTTACCTATCTTACTGATACACAGAAAGTTAACAATACTGTTCACAATTTACATATTTTCAAACAGATTTCTTTTTTTTTGAAATATTGAAAATATGAAGAAGTATTTGTAAAGTTAATTCACAACAAAAGATTTATTTTTTAGACTTAAGAGTATAAAGCCATAAAAGGTTTTTATAAAGCCTGGTTCGATAAATTTGATGAAAGATACGCTGCAACATACTAATTCCTCACAGAATATGCAACTTTTTGCGTATCTTTGCAGAACGAAAAGTAATTATTAACCATCTCTACTATACACAAAATAAATGGCACACTGGCTTAAGATATTGCTACTTATAATTGCTGTAACACATGGTGTAAACACATCGTGTGTGGCAGGAAATGAGTATGCAGATGAGGAACAATATCTATGGGGAAATGAGCTGGTGGATATCAATGCAAGGAACAATAAATACCGCATACACTGCGATTATATCATACCTACTCACACACAAGAAGCACTTATAACAGATAATTCGCAACTGGTACGGTTATTAGTATCACACACAGAACGAATAAGTTCGAACAATAGCGATGATACGTTTTATAGAAAAACAAAGAACTACCATACCTACAAGCTTTATCATTATCCGTGCAAAGCCATTAAGGGATATATGCACACCATAGTAGCTCCTATCCCACCATTTGTCGCTACGCATTATTACGTTATTGCGTTGCGACACATTATTCGGTAATAGAGTCTATTTTTATCAGATATATAGATAGAAGGGAAGAAATATAGATATTTATTAAATCTCAAAAATAGACAAAATCATGGCAAATATAAAGAATTTAGAAATGGCAGCAGCCCTTTCTAACAATGCAAATATTAAAATAGCAAAGGGGTTTTTAGGTTTTGGAAGCAAGGCCATATATATACCTACAAGCAGCAAATTGCAGGCTACTATTAGCTATTATAACGCCGATGAAGGCAAAAAGATAGTAAACTTGGTGAATAGCACTGCCGATGAAATAATAGAAAAGGCTCACAACATGAAGCCATTACAAAAACAAAGCATGAGCAATTATCGTGTAGAGGTATGCGCTTCAGAAGATAAAGAGTTTATAGCCGTTCAGGTATTTACCTTTTCTGACCTGAAATACTCTGCCCTAAGCAAAGCAAAATGCTTTGAAGGCAATGTTGCCAAGACCATTGCCACATTGCTATAAAGGTTATAAAATGATAGTTAGCAGGGTTGTGAAGACAGAAATCACAACCCTGCTTTTTTATTTGTATTGTAGAGTTGCACGAGCCATAAGCCCCTACTCCCCCCAAAAAATAAATACACAATACTCACCCTATTATTTGCAATCCCCATTAAAAATAAATATCTTTGTAACATGAGAATTGTAATACAAAGAGTAACAGAGGCTTCTGTTAGCATAGACAATAAAGTAAAATCGGCTATCAAACAGGGCTTTCTTATATTATTGGGTATCGGTGAAACCGACTCAGAAGAGGATGTTAACTGGCTGGTAAAGAAGGTATTGAACCTGCGTGTATTTGATGATAACAACGGTGTAATGAATAGGTCTATTCAAGATATCAACGGAGAAATATTGGTAGTAAGTCAGTTTACTCTCATGGCATCATACAAAAAGGGCAACCGTCCATCGTGGATTCATGCTGCAAAACACGAAATATCTATCCCGCTCTACCATACCTTCTGCGAACATCTCAGTACAGCTTTAGGTAAAGAAGTAAAAACAGGAGAGTTTGGAGCCGATATGCAGGTGCAGTTAGTAAACAATGGGCCTGTAACTATCTGTATGGATACCAAGAACAAGGAATAGCATTTAAGGCTGGGTCTATAATTTGCCACCATATATGGTATGTAAATAAAAAAAAATACGTTTTGTTATCTTTTAGTTTCTTTTTAGTTTAAAATGTAAGTTCGCTCGGTTGTGTAGTTCGCTACACACCTTTTCTCTCTTATATTTTTACCTCATAAATAAGCTCAAAATCTAACAAAGCTAATTTATAGAACCTGCCATAAAAAAAACTTTACGGTAGTAATTTATAAACCGTTCATAACTAATATGGAAATAAAAGAAGCACAACAGCAAGTAGACCGCTGGATAAAACAATATGGCGTGCGCTATTTCTCCGAGCTCACCAATATGGCGTGCCTAACCGAAGAGGTTGGCGAGTTGGCTCGTGTCATATCTCGTACCTACGGTGACCAAAGTTTTAAAGAAGGCGAACCACATAACCTTGCCGATGAAATGGCAGATGTAATGTGGGTACTCATCTGTTTGGCAAACCAAACAGGAGTTGATCTCACAGAGGCATTCAAAAGGAACATGGAAAAGAAAACCAACAGAGATAAAACAAGACATATCAATAACCCAAAACTAAAATAAATTATGGCAATTACTAAAAACATTGAACCTACAACACCAAAAGGTAATAACAAAGATGCAACAAGCCCCAAAAGTAGTAAATACGAGGAAGCCTTAGCAAAATATAATACAAATATTGACGATGATGAGGTACGCCAAGCCGTACAAAAGATTATTGCAGAGAAAGTACATGCTAATGATACGCTAGAAGTAAAAAAGTTCTTGTTTGGAAGTATTGAACTAACATCACTCAAGACAACTGATTCTGATGAAAGTATCATGGCATTTACCGAAAAAGTAAACCAGTTTGATACACAATTTGCCGACCTACCCCATGTGGCTACTATCTGCGTATATCCTTGCTTTGCCGCCATTGTACACGACACTTTGGAGGTTGACGGTGTAAACATAGCTTGTGTATCGGGTAGCTTCCCATCATCACAAGCTTTAATAGAAGTAAAGATAGCAGAAACAGCTTTAGCGGTAAAAGACGGAGCCAACGAGATAGACATCGTTATGCCAGTTGGTAAATTTCTCTGTGGTAATTACGAAGAGATGTGCGATGACATAGAAGAGTTGAAACAGATATGCAGAACGGTTCCAATGAAAGTGATACTGGAAACTGGTTGCTTAAATACTGCATCTAATATTAAGAAAGCCTCTATCCTTTCCATGTATGCTGGAGCCGATTACATCAAGACTTCTACAGGCAAGGAGAAAATTGCAGCTACACCAGAAGCTGCTTACGTAATGTGTCAGGCTATTAAAGAGTACTACGAACAAACTGGCATTCAGATAGGTTTTAAGCCCGCTGGCGGCATCAACTCGGTGATGGATGCCCTCATCTACTATACCATTGTGAAAGAAGTGTTAGGTGAAAAATGGCTTACCAACAAGTGGTTCCGCTTAGGTACCAGTCGCTTGGCGAATATGTTGCTCAGCGAGATTGAAGGAAAGGAAGTAAAATTCTTCTAATGATACAATAGAAGCAACTGGAAAAAAAATACCTTGTACAAAAGCGGATATACACCTCAGAAATGTATATCCGCTTGAGCTTTTTAGCGTGATCAAAGCCCCTTGATCCAATCAACGATGTCTTGCATCACCTCTGGCGCAAAGGTTTCTTCTATCAATCTGTACTCCGTT
>CAMQBR010000005.1 GCA_946999045.1 uncultured Prevotella sp. | reverse complement strand
AGTATAAAGCCTTACCGTCATAGTTTGTTTCAACATTATAGTGCAGCTTTATAGGAATGTTGCACAGACTATCATATTCTACTTTCGACAAATCTCCTTTAGATACCATTTGTTGCATCACAACGTTGCGACGTTTCAAGCAGTTATTTGGGTTAGATAATGGATTATAATAAGTGGTAGCTTTGAGCATACCTACCAAGACTGCACATTCTTCAATAGTAAGGTTGGCAGGAGTAGTATTAAAGTAAGTCTTGCTTGCCGTTTTGATACCATAAGAGTTAGAACCAAAGTCAACTGTGTTGGCATACATTGTTAGAATTTCATTCTTATTGTATAGTAGTTCAAGTTTCAGTGCTATAATCCACTCTTTACTCTTCATTATCAGCATTTTGATTCCGGGTATCTTACCTAACAAACCAGTAGAATATTGCGTACGCACCCTAAACATATTCTTTGCCAACTGCTGGGTAATAGTTGATGCACCGCGAGCATCGTTACCAACGATGGCATCTTTTGCTGCAGCAAAGATACCTTGAAAGTCAATACCTATGTGATGATAAAATCGTTCGTCTTCTGTATCTATTAAAGCCTTCCAGAATAGCGGATTAACCTCGCTATATTTTACTGGCGTGCGATTTTCGTTAAAGTATTTACCAATAAGCCTTCCATCGGCACTATAAATTTCTGATGCCGATGATGTAGTAGGATTTTTTATTTGTAAGAAACCTGGCGACTTCCCAAAAAGCCAAAGAAAGTTAATATCTACTGCACCTAAATATAAAATAAATGCAACAATAGCCGATACAATACCAAAGCTTGCCTTGGTATACCATTTGCGACCTATGTACAAATGTTTGTACCATTGCCAAAAAGCTTTAATTTTATTTTTACACCAGCTATATAATTTTTTTTTTCTGCTGCGTTTCATAAATTTTATTTGTTTTCTCTCTACAAAAGTAGATAATATCTTATAATCTAAAGTTGATAGTCTATATAATTTAGGATTTCTTTAATATTCTGTGGTTCAAACCAATTAATGTTGCCATCACGTTTAAACCATGTAAGCTGTTTTCGCATATATTGTCGGGTGTTTGATTGTATTTGTCTGATGGCTTCTTTGGCATCTATCTTTCCATCAAAGAACGAGAACAATTCTTTATAGCCAACCGTGTTGAGCGAGTTTAACTCCCCTAAGGAATATACGGCACGAGCTTCTTCTATCATTCCCTGCTTTATCATCTGCACAACCCGCTGGTTAATGCGTTCGTACATAATATCTCGAGGCAAGTTTACTCCTATCTTTATGATATTAAACGGTCGTTGCTTCTTGGTATTGGTACGAAAAGAAGTATAGGTTTTGCCCGTCATATAACATATTTCCAACGCATGAACCACTCTTCGCGGATTGTTTTTGTCAACAATTTCATAATGTTGTGGGTCCAATCTCTTCAAATCTTTCACCAATGCCAGTAATCCTTCTTTCTCTAATCGCTGCTTCATCATCTGGCGAGTGGTATTATCTACCGTTGGAATGTTATCAATACCATTGCATACAGCATTAATATACATCATACTACCGCCCGTAAGAAAAGCAACATGTTGCTGCGAACTAAATATTTTTGGCAGAAGATAGAGCACATCTTCCTCATACTTAGCTGCACTATAATAATCGTGCACGCTCAGAGTTCCAACAAAATAGTGCTTCACTCGTTGCTGTTGTTGCATGGTAGGAGCAGCTGTCCCAATAGGTATCTCCTTAAATATTTGTCGGGAGTCGGCATTGATAATGGGTGTGCGTAAGTGTTCTGCAATATTTAAAGCTAATTCTGTCTTACCTACACCAGTAGGACCTAATAAAACAACGAGCGTATCCATAATGGTTTTATCGAATGATTCCTCGTTCGGAGTGTTCTACAAAGTCAATGATGTATTGTATTTCAGGTGTTATAGGCAATTTTTTCCTTATTTCCTCAATACCTTCTTTTAATATCCCCTTGCTATAAAGCAGTCGGTAAGCCTCATGGATAAGGTCAATCTTCTCAACACTAAATCCATTTCTACGCAAGCCAATAATATTTATACCCGAATACCTAATAGGTTCTCTACCTGCTATAATATAAGGTGGAATATCTTTAGGAGAACGACTACCACCCTGTACCATGACATATCCTCCGATGTGGCAGAACTGATGACATAAGAATGATGCACTGATAATGGCATGCCCATCAATAATTACCTCACCTGCAAACTTAGTGCAATTGCCAATGATAACATGACTTCCTACAACACAATCGTGTCCGATGTGCATACCTTCCATTAAGAGGTTATTACTACCCACCTTGGTAACGCCCTTAGAAGCTGTACCACGTGATATAGTTACATTTTCACGAATGCTGTTATTATCTCCTATTTCGCAAGTAGTATCTTCACCACGAAATTTTAAGTCTTGTGGCTTGGTACTTAAACTGGCACCTGGAAATATTTCATTGTTGTTACCAATGCGTGCCCCATAATGTATGGTAACGCTGTTAAGCAAAGTGTTGTTGTTACCAATAACAGTGTTCTTGTCAATATAACAAAATGGTCCGATAATGTTGTTATCGCCCAATTTTGCTTCAGGATGAACAAATGCTAATTCACTTATTTGGTTCATATATGAGTATTATAAGCCTCCAACTCATACCCCTCCAAAAATGAAGGGAGTAGTTAGCTGATTAGTTGGAGTGGTATATCGTCTTAGTGTGTAAGTAGATATGTTTATATATTGACGAGTTATAGAGTATATAAGATGAAGAGCTATAGGGTCTGTAGATGAATAACTATCTAATATTTGTAGGGGGACGCACGGCTCGTGCGTCCGCAATTGACACTGATATTAACTAAAAACTTTTATTATGTATACGAACTATGCGTACATACAACAAAAAGCATAATATCTTAACTCACTTAACTTCTTAACTCCTTCATTGTTTCTACCTACTTATTTTTTACTATCTGTGCTGTAAGTACCGCCTCTGATACGACCTGATCGCCTACAAACGCATAGCCACGCATGGTGCTAATGCCATGACGAACAGGCTTTAAGAGTTCTACACGGAATATCAATGTATCGCCAGGTACAACCTTTTGGCGGAACTTTACGCTGTCAATTTTTAAAAAATAAGTAGACCAACGCTCGGGTTCTTCTACTTGATTGAGTACCAACAAGCCGCCACATTGTGCCATAGCTTCTACTTGTAACACACCTGGAACAACGGGTTCTTGTGGGAAGTGTCCTACAAAGTAAGGTTCGTTGCTGGTTATATTCTTTACGCCCACAATACTATTAGAACCAACAGCAATTACCTTGTCTATCAACTGCATAGGGTAGCGGTGGGGCAACAACTGACGAATGCGCTCATTGTTCATAATAGGCTTCTCGTTGGGGTCGTAAATAGGAGCTTGTATTTCGTGTTTACGAATCTCTTTGCGTATCTGTCGTGCAAACTTATTGTTGATAGTGTGCCCGGGACGAGTTGCTACAATTCTGCCTTTGATAGGCTTTCCGATGAGTGCCATATCGCCTACAATATCTAAAAGTTTGTGACGTGTACATTCATTTTCCCATACTAATGACTTGTGTTGTATGTATCCCAACTTTGTAGCGTCCATGTGAGAAACGTGTAGGAAGTCGGCTAACTCGTCTAACTGTGGCTGACTAATTTCTTTTTCATAGATAACAATGGCATTGTCTAAGTCGCCTCCTTTTATCAAATTAGCTTTCAACAATGGTGCAATGTCTCGAACAAATACGAAAGTACGTGCAGGAGCAATCTCTTTCTCATAGTCGTTGATGTTGTCCAATGTGGCAAACTGACTATTGATGAATTTAGATTGGAATGAGCACATGGCAGTAATACTAAAATCGTCATCTGGCAAAATAGTAATACACGAGCCAGTTTGCTCATCTTTTACCTCTATCTTCTTGCGGATAATATAATAATCCTTTGGAGCATTTTGGTCTATAATGCCTACACTCTTTATCTTTTCCACGTACATTATGGCTGAACCATCAAGGATAGGAAACTCTGGACCGTTAACTTGTATCAGACAGTTATCTATGTCCATGGCGTAGAGAGCCGACAACCCATGCTCTACTGTCGACACTTTTACTTCTTCGCTGTTACCCAATACGGTACCACGCTGTGTATCAATTACCTTCTCAGCAATGGCGTCAATAATAGGTTGTTCTTCAAGATCTATGCGCTGTATTTTATATCCAGTATTTTCAGGAGCTGGGTTAAAAGTAACCGTTAGGTTCAAGCCTGTGTGCAAGCCTTTGCCATAGAGAGAAAAGCTACCTTTAAGCGTTCTCTGTTTTGTTGTATCCATATATTTTGTGTTAATGAGAAAAGTAAATATCAGCTGCTTTGCCAGTCTTTTTAGGTAAGCGTGTAGCAGTTATTGATTTTGTTTCAGTTTCTCTTTTAATGCTTCTATTTCGTTTTGCAAATGGTTAAGCTGTTTATACATTTCGGGCAAACGACGGATGATAGCTTGCGAACGGAAAAAGCGTGTTTGCTCCATTGGCGGTGTTCCAATCAGCACCTGATTGTCTTTCAAACAGCCTGGTACACCACTCTGTGCGCCTAACATCACCTTGTTACCAATAGTGATGTGGCCAGCAATACCCACTTGTCCGCCAAACATACACCATTGTCCAACCTTTGCGGAGCCTGCCACACCTACCTGTGCACTCATTACAGTGTTTTCACCAATGTCGGTGTTATGGGCTATTTGTACAAGGTTGTCCAGTTTTACACCTTTTCTTATGTATGTGCTGCCCATAGTAGAGCGGTCTACGCACGAATTGGCGCCTATCTCCACATTATCTTCTATGGTGACGATACCAATTTGTGGTATTTTGTCATAACCTTCGTCAGAGGGTGCAAAGCCAAATCCATCGGCTCCTATTACACACCCTGCATGCAGAATAACGTTGTTACCTACCTTGCAGTCGTGATAAATGGTAACCTGCGGGTAGATAATACTATTGACACCTATTGAAGCATGGTCGCCTATTACCACATGTGGATATATCTGAGAGCCATCACCTACAGCAGCTCCCTCGCCTATACACGCAAAAGCACCTATGTACACGTCTTTGCCAATGGTGGCGGTGGGTGCAATAGATGCCAAATGGTCTATGCCTGTTTTCTTGGGCTTAGCTTGCTCGTATAACTGAAGCAATCGTGCCATGCACTCGTAAGCGTTTTTTACACGAATAAGGGTCGCTTTTACAGGATGTTCAAGTTGTATGTTTTCATCAATCAGAACGATAGACGCTTGTGTATTATATATATAATGTGTATATTTTAGATTAGATAGAAAAGAAATAGACCCCTTGTTGCCGTTTTCAATTTTGGCAAAAGTATGCACGGTAGCATTTTCGTCTCCTTCTATAGTACCGTTAATATATTGTGCTATTTGTTTGGCTGTAAATTCCATATTCATTTTAATTATTTTGCAAATATAAGTATTTTTCCTCACACTTGTGTTAGCTATTTGTATTATTTTGATTTTTTGCGTGCAATCGCTCAACTTTATTGGGTATGGGGTATATATATTTTATTATTTTACAGGGGAGGATAAAGGGTAAGCATCAAACATTAGCCGCCTTTGCTGGATGCTTACGAAGCAACTTGATTCGGTTATGGGAGCAATTGTAGGAAACGTAGGCAACACCATCAGAAGGGTTAAAATCATTGCTGCATATCAATTGTGATAGGCGAAGAATACTCTAACATATGTCCATGGGAGTGCAACAAACCCGAAAAATATTTGTTTCGTTGAGTGCAAACAATAAAGTTCTTTAGGAAAAGGTAATAAAGTAGGAAAAACAATCAAAGGCGGCTAATGTTGGATGCTTATTTAAAATCTAATAAAGCTAATTTATAGAACCTGCTTTTAAAAACACTGCGGGCATAATAACTATTACGCCACGCAGTGAAAAATTATCTAATATGAAATATTATAAAATTATATTTTTCGTTATTCTCCTTTGATAGCAGCTACACCAGGAAGAGTTTTACCTTCGATAGCTTCAAGCATAGCACCACCTCCAGTAGATACGTAAGATACCTTAGATGCTAAACCAAACTTATTGACAGCAGCTACAGAGTCGCCACCCCCAACAAGTGAAAATGCGCCATTCTCTTGAGTTGCTTGTGCTACATACTTAGCAATTTCACCTGTTCCATGTGCAAATTTCTCAAACTCGAATACACCAACAGGACCATTCCAAAGAATTGTCTTAGAGTTGAGGATAATCTTCTTCCATTCTTTAAGGCTCTCTTCTGAAGCATCCATACCTTCCCATCCGTCAGAAATCTGGTCTATAGGGAACACTTTGATCTCTGTGTCGTTAGAAAATTCTTTACCACAAACAGTAGCTTTAGAGAGAGACAGGTTAACACCTTTCTCTTTAGCTGTCTTTATGATGTTTAATGCTTCAGGTATCAAATCATCTTCGTGCAATGAATTACCAATTTTTCCACCTTGAGATTTGATGAAAGTATACCCCATACCTCCACCAATAATAAGGTTGTCTACTTTGTCAAGTAAGTTTTTGATAACGCCTAACTTAGAGCTTACCTTGCTACCACCAATGATAGCAGTGAAAGGATGCTGAGCATTCTTCAATACGTTATCAATAGCTTTTACTTCTTTTTCCATGAGGTAACCCAACATTTTGTGGTCAGTATCAAAGTTTTCTGCAATAACAGCTGTAGAAGCGTGCTTGCGGTGTGCTGTACCAAATGCATCGTTTACGTATACATCAGCGTAAGAAGCTAACTTCTTAGCAAATTCTGCCTGGCGAGCCTTCATTTCTTTCTTAGCCTTTTCGTATTCAGGTGTACCTTTTTCTACACCAACAGGTTTGCCTTCTTCTTCAGGGTAGAAGCGTAAGTTCTCTAAAAGTAAAGACTCGCCCATCTTAAGGTCGGCAACTTCTTTGTCAGCTTTAGCGCAGTCTTTAGCAAACTTAACATTAACGCCTAATGCTTTAGAAACGTTCTTTACTATTTGCGAAAGAGATAATGATGCTTTTACCTTACCTTTTGGCTTACCCATGTGGCTCATCATGATAACGACACCACCGTCAGCCAAAATCTTTTTCAAGGTGGGTAATGCTCCGCGAATACGAGTTTCGTCAGTTACTTCGCCATTTTCGTTCAATGGCACATTAAAATCTACACGTACAATTGCTTTCTTTCCAGCAAAATTGAATTGATCAATAGTCATTTGCGTATAATTTAGTTTTTAATTAAATG
This sequence comes from uncultured Prevotella sp., assembly GCA_946999045.1. Lineage (GTDB taxonomy): Bacteria > Bacteroidota > Bacteroidia > Bacteroidales > Bacteroidaceae > Prevotella. The sequence goes on along the minus strand of CAMQBR010000005.1, from coordinate 63,842 downwards.
AATCTTTTCTTGTTGACAAAGTTACGAATTTTTAATGTAATATGCATCTATTTCTTTAAGTTTCTTTTTATCTTTTGTTATACTCTGTATATAATAATGTATGTTCTCCCAGTTGTCAAGGGGACAAAAATATATGTATAAATAACCAATGCATTATTCAAGCAAAATTCGTTATATCTGCCAGTGCGAAGTTTATTTTAGTTTAATATTGTACTGATAAAACAAGCTATGTTTTTTATGCCTTATTTTTTTAAATTTTGAATTTGAAGAATAACGAATTAACAATACTTGCACATCATATAAATGTAATTTGTAATACCTTGAAGCATAAAGTATTTGACATAATCATCCTAAAAGGAGAGTTTACTTTCCAATTACATGCAGATTGCAGCATTCAGATAATTATTAAAAGGTATCTAATTGAAGATAAAGATGTTATCTTATCAATGCAACAAAATAGATAACGATTTGGAAACGAGCGAGATGCTTTGTGTAGCAGTTAAATAAAGAACGCTTGCTATTCTGTTTACAAAGATAAGACTTCACGACCGAATAACAAGTGTTCTTGATGAAATATTCCTGTTTCTGCACTTTTAAAATAATGTTTATAGTTGGAAAGAAATTACATACCACGTTCATCACTTCTTTCTGTTTGCCTGGTTTCTCTCGCAGCCAAGCAGTATCTATTTGGTAGCCTATATTAGGTTGTTCTTTCTTTTCTATTATCTCTTGTACTATTTGATGTGTTTTTTGCTTCTTCCTTGTTAGTTGTTTCAAAGTTCTTATGAAAGGAATAGTAATCGAACTTTCTGCCGATTTCGGCTGTTTTGAAAGTCATTCTATCGTATGAGAACTTCAAACCATAGACTTCAAGAGAAGAAATAAGCTTCTATCTTATAGCTTTTGGAGAAAGTCGACCTTTGCTTAAGTATATGGTTTTCGTCTTCTGATTTACCTTTATTTGCGTTTGGTTTCATTATTTGCTTAATTTGGTTTCCGAGAGTGAAGTTATATCAGGCAATATATACCGAAAAAGGTTTCTTTTGAACAATACAGGAGAATAATGTCAATATGAGAGAAATTGAATGAATGACTGAGAGAAAAATTAAACCTTTCTACACCAAAGTGCGAATTCTTCAAATACGTCTTGTATATTTGCACTTGTAGGTTGATTCTGTGTGGATGTTATTTGATAACAAGTTCATCCTTTCCTGGATTCTTTTCAATAGAAATGGTATCAGCCAAATGAATTTCTTTGTTGATAATGCGTTCGGCAATGCCGTCTTCTATATAATATTGTATAGCACGCTTCAATGGACGAGCACCATATTGTATATCATAACCTTTGCTAGCAACAAATTCTTTAGCTTTATTCGTAATTTTAACTTGATACCCCAAATTCTCAATGCGCTTAAAGAGATGTTTTAGTTCGATGTTGATAATCTGCTTCATCGCATTTAAGTCAAGCTGATCGAAAGTAATAATCTCATCTAAACGATTTAAAAACTCTGGAGCAAATTGTTTGCTCAAACTTTTTTGGATAATGCTACGAGCATACTCTTTGTCTTGTTCGTCTTGACAGAGATTATTAGACCTGTAGAATTTAAAGCCAACCCCATGCCCAAACTCCTTTAGCTGTTGAGTACCAGCATTAGAAGTCATGATAATTACCGTGTTTCTAAAGTCAACCAACCTACCGTTTCCATCGGTCAATCTACCTTCATCTAGTACCTGTAACAACATATTAAAAACATTTCCGTGAGCCTTTTCTATCTCATCAAGCAAGATGATAGAGTAAGGATGCCGCCTAACCTTTTCTGTTAATTGTCCACCCTCCTCATAACCCACATATCCTGGAGGTGCGCCTACCAAACGAGATGTATTAAAACTCTCTGTGTATTCGCTCATGTCAATGCGAATAAGATTTTCAGTAGAACCGAACATAAACTCAGCTAACTTCTTTGCTAAATATGTTTTACCCACACCTGTAGGACCTAAAAACATAAATGTGCCAATGGGATGGTTGGGATCTTTTAAGCCAATACGGTTACGCTGTATAGATTTCACTAATTTATCAATGGCTGCATCTTGTGCAATAACGGTTTGTTTTAGTTCGTTTGCCATACCTTTTAAGCGAATACCCTCAGCTTCTCCCATTTGTTGAACAGGTATACCTGTCATCATGGCAACAACCTCAGCAACTTCTTTTTCTGTAATCTGCACACGATTTTCTATCTTACCAGAAGCCCATTCTTTATTAAGTTTTTCCAATTCAGCTTCCAGTTCTGTTTGTTTGTCTCTGAAACTTGCTGCCAATTCAAAGTTCTGATTATGAACAGCTGCTTGCTTTTTTTGTATTACTTCATTTATATCTTTCTCTTTATCAGTGATATACGAAGGCACGTTAGCATGTTGCAAGTGTACTTTAGAGCCAACTTCGTCCATCGCATCGATCGCTTTATCGGGTAAGAAACGGTCATTGATATATCTTTCTGTCAGTTTGACACAAGCCAACAATGCATCATTTGTGTATGTAACTTGATGATGTTGCTCGTATCTATCTTTTATGTTGTGCAATATTTGTAAAGTTTCATAGTCGTTGGTAGGCTCAACAATAACCTTTTGGAAACGTCGTTCCAAGGCTCCATCTTTCTCAATAGAATTTCTATATTCATCTAGTGTTGTTGCTCCAATGCACTGTATGGTACCACGAGCTAATGCTGGTTTCATAATGTTAGCAGCATCCATGCTTCCTGGTGTGCTACCTGCTCCGATTAATGTATGAATTTCGTCAATAAAGACAATTATGTTTGGATTTCTTTCCAGTTCTTTCATCAAGGTACGGATACGCTCTTCAAACTGACCTCGGTATTTAGTTCCAGCTACAATAGCCGTCATATCCAAGCTAACCAGTCGCCTGTTAAACAATATAGGAGACGTTTTGCGCTTAGCAATCAGTTGTGCCAAGCCTTCTACAATGGCACTCTTACCTACACCTGGTTCACCAATAAGAATAGGATTATTCTTTTTGCGTCTGCCTAATATCTCTATTACACGCATTATTTCCTTTTCTCTACCAACTACAGGATCTAGCTTTCCATGTTGAGCAGCTTCTGTTAAATCGGTAGAAAAGTTATCTAATATAGGTGTATTCCCATTTGTATGTTTAGCTTGTGTGGTAGTTTGTGAGTTAGATTGCTGATTGTCATTTTGTTCCTGCTGATGATTATCAAAATCCATTTCCTCATCTTCATCGGGTAAGTTAAGACTGCTTTTGGCAGGTTTAACCCTACTTTGCAGATAGGATAATGTGTCTTCGTAGTTCATATTATTGATTTCTAAAACCTCTTTTGCCCCATTATTAGTTCTGTCGTGTAAGATAGCAAGCAACAAATGCTGTACTTCTACCATTTGCATATGCTGTACACGTGCCTCCAAAACAGCTAACTTAAGAATGTTGCTGGCCTGTTCATTTAGTACCAATTCGTTTGTTTGTAGTGGTTCTTGTATTTCTTCTTCTCTTACTTTTTTTTCTAATTCAACTTTTACAATAGATAGGTTGACATTTAGTTTCTCAAACACTTGTTGTACTGTGCTATTCTTTTCTCTCATCATAGCTAAAAGCAAATGTTCGGGTCCTACCGAACGACTTGCCAGTCTGGTAGCTTCTTCCCGACTAAAGGCGAGAACTTCAGATACTTTTGGTGAAAACTGACTTGTCATATTATTTTCTTACCTTTCTTTTCATTGGTTATTATATAATGTAATACATTACAAACATTGTGCCAAAGGGTACAAACATCTTGAGGGCATGGTAAGTAAGCACTGAAAGGAGACAAATAGAAGACTCACACACCACACCCACCCGATATGGAAATGATCTGAAAGAGCTGTATGTTATAGCGTAGGGATTTGCCGCTTTCTTTTGTTGTCATATTTAGGTTCTATCCCGTTAAATTCGTAGACGCTTTCCATGTAGAGCGTATAGCTTTAACGTGAAGAATTCATCGTTTCCAGATCCATATATTTGTTTTTTAGCACTTTCGTCTTGTTGTTTATACCTTCTGTAGGCCCATTTGATACGGGATAAGCATACCATGCAAGTATATATGGTTTGTATGATCGCAAGGTAGCAGCCATTTTTATCAATGGATGCATTTCCGAATCCATGGCCTGCCGTATCCATTCATATAGTAGCAATTCCGCATTGTTCTTGTTAGTTTGATTCCATATTTACCTCAAGTTTTTTTTGAGTGATGTCTTGTAGACTTGTCCTTTGTGTGTTGCAAACTCGTCTATAGATATGTATTTGCGATTCGAAAGATCAGTACTTCCATTTCTGCAGGAACTCCATCTGTATATTCCGCATCATGTCCCAAGATACGTCCAGAAACCATGAATTTTCTGTATGGTTGCAAAGTGCGAAAGGTATATTACCCATATTGGCGAAAGCGTTCGTGTGTCTGCGCTTGCCTTTTGCGAAATCGCTGGTTGCATTCTTTATGCAGCCACAATCTGAACATTTTACACGTTGGATTCTCATCTCAGCGAAAGTCTTTGAACAGCCTGACGGAACGCTTACAAGCGTTTAGCGATGAAACCATTATGCACGACATTGTAGCTTCCACACTCCGAACAGAAAAATTTGTATGATGGAGTTTGGATATTCAAGACTATTTTATTATTTTCGCAATGCATATACAAACATTCTTGTAAGAATATACCAAAAACTTTATGCATTATACTGGTACTCATTTATCATCATTTTTTGTTACTGCAAAGATAGATAATGCCAGCTTTATTTTTACCATATAAGAAATATATTTTTTGTTTCCTATCTATGCATTTAACGAAAGACTCTTTTTTTTTGCACTTTTTATTTGAACTTAGGATGTTTACCTCCTATTTGCTTATTTGTGTTACTCAATTAGGGGCATTTGTGCAGTTGAAAGTTGATTGTTCATATTGGCAGCAGCTCGGCGACCATCGCCCATAGCTAAGATAACTGTAGCACCACCTCTCACAATATCACCACCAGCATATATCTCTGGCTTGTTAGATTGCATGCTGTCATTAACTACGATAGTGTTCTTCTTACCTAATTCAAGTCCTTTTATTGAACGAGGAACCAATGGATTGGGACTTACGCCAATAGCTACAATTACCTGATCAATGTCTAATGTTAACATTTGTCCCTCAATAGGTTCAGGACGACAACGCCCACTGGCATCTGGCTCCCCTAACCTCATTACTTGTAATATCGCAGCCTTAACGGCACCCTTTTCGTTGGTTAAATATTTTATAGGATTGTGCAAACACATAAAATTAATACCTTCTTCCTTGGCATGTTTAACCTCTTCAAGACGAGCAGGCATTTCGGCTTGCGAACGTCTGTATACCAATGTAACCTCTGCTCCCAATCGTTTTGCCGTACGACAAGAGTCCATTGCGGTGTTACCTCCGCCAACTACCATCACGTGTTTACCTAAATTGATGGGTGTATCTGACGATGGATTAGAGGCATCCATTAAGTTTACACGTGTAAGATACTCATTAGATGACATAATATTGAGGGCATTTTCACCAGGAATGCCCATGAATTTTGGCAATCCAGCACCCGAACCAACGAAGATTCCTTTGAAGTTTTCTTTCTCCAAATCAGTGATTGAGATAGTTTTTCCTACTATACAGTCGGTTTGGAAGTGTACGCCCATCTTACGTAAGTTTTCTATTTCAACATCAACAATAGCATTGGGAAGACGGAATTCAGGTATACCATACTTTAATACACCACCAATTTCATGCAATGCCTCAAATACATGAACATCGTAACCCAGCTTTACCATATCGCCAGCAAAACTTAATCCTGACGGACCTGAGCCTATTACAGCCACTTTTATGCCATTAGCAGGGGCTACTTTTGGTAGAGCTATTTGTCCACTTTCACGCTGATAATCAGCTGCAAAGCGCTCTAAATTACCAATAGCCACAGCAGAACTCTTCATTTTTAGATGAATACATTTGCTTTCGCATTGCTTCTCTTGCGGGCAAACACGACCACAAACAGCGGGTAGGGCAGAGGTACTCTTCAACACTTTGGCTGCGGCTAAAAACTGACCGCGCTCGATATTCTTGATAAATGAAGGGATATTAATATTAACAGGGCATCCCTGAACGCATGTAGGCTTGGCACAATCAAGACAACGCTTTGCTTCTAACAATGCCATTTCCTTGGTTAAGCCCTGGTTTACCTCTTCTCTTAGTGTGGTAGCTCTGTATACAGAATCCAGTTCTGGCATCTTTGCACGTTCTATCTGTGTACGTTCTTTAGGCTTCATAGATGCTCTTAACGCCTTACGCCATTCTGCATTTCTATCTGTTAATACCTCTAAACTATCGTTTGTTGGCTCAACATCCATGGTAAAGGTCAACTTTTTAGGTTCTTTTTGCTCGTCAAATTCGGCTTGATGTGCTTGGAAACGTTCAAGTTCAGCACGCTCAGCATCCTTGAAAGTGCCCATACGCTTAAACATCTCATCCCAGTCAACCAGCGAACCATCAAACTCTGGTCCGTCAATACAAACGAACTTCGTTTGTCCGCCAATGGTTAAACGACACGCACCACACATACCTGTACCGTCAACCATAATGGTATTGAGGGATACATCTGTAGAGATATTATATTTTTGAGTAAGTAGACAGCAGAATTTCATCATGATAGCAGGACCTATAGCGAATGCCTTATCCACGTGTTCTTTTTGGATAAACTGCTCCATACCAACAGTTACCACACCTTTTTCGCCATAACTACCATCATCAGTCATAATGATAACCTCGTCAGAGTTCTTGCGAACTTCATCTTCCATGATGATAAGCTCCTTGCTTCTACCAGCCAAAACCGATAAAACTCTGTTGCCAGCAACCTTTAAAGCTTTTATAATGGGTAACATTGGTGCAACACCTACACCACCTCCAGCGCATAGTACGGTACCAAACTTTTCGATGTGTGTAGCATTCCCCAAAGGTCCTACAACGTCAGTAATATAGTCGCCCACATTGAGATTACACAATTTTATGGAAGACATACCCACTTTTTGTACAACCAATGTAATGGTTCCCTTTTCAATGTCTGCATCAGCGATAGTCAAAGGCATACGCTCTCCACGACTTCCTGTGCGTACAATGACAAAGTTTCCAGCTCTACGACTCTTGGCAATGAGTGGAGCTTCAACCTCTAAAAGAAAAACTTTTTCAGAGAATTGATCTTTACGAATAATTTTATTCATAATCGTTTTTGTATTAGTGTTTTAGGTTATCAAGTTCAATAGTATTATAGTTTTTTCTTCAACAAGTATAAGCTATGGTAAAAAGATGATAATGCCACATTTATGTTGTGAAAAAAGCAGAGAAAAATTAAATGAAAGTGGCAGGCTGTAGCTGCCATTTTCATTTAATAGTGTTATCTGATTTAGAAGTTCTGATCATCAATTATGTCAAATCCGCAGTATGGAACGAGAGCCTTAGGTACTCTAATACCCTCTGGAGTTTGATAGTTTTCAAGGATACTTGCTACGATACGAGGTAATGCCAAAGCCGAACCATTTAGCGTATGGCAGAGTTCTATCTTACCATCATTTGTATGACGATAACGACACTTCAAGCGGTTAGCTTGGTAACTTTCAAAGTTAGATACAGATGATACTTCGAGCCAGCGTTTTTGTGCAGCACTCCATACCTCAAAGTCGAAGCAGATAGAAGAAGTAAAGCTCATATCACCTCCACAAAGTTTAAGAATATGATAGGGCAGTTCCAGTTTCTTACACAACCCTTCTACATGGTCTAACATTTCTTGTAAAGATTGGTAAGAGTGCTCTGGCTTGTCAATACGTACCAATTCTACCTTGTCAAATTGATGTAAACGATTTAAACCACGAACATCTTTACCATAAGAACCTGCTTCACGACGGAAACATGCCGAGTATGCACAACGCTTAACAGGCAACTCTTTCTCATCTAAAATAACATTGCGGAAGATGTTTGTAACAGGAACCTCTGCGGTTGGAATCAAGTAGAGGTCATCTAATTCAGCGTGATACATTTGACTTTCCTTGTCAGGTAGCTGACCAGTGCCATACCCTGAAGCCTGATTAACAACGTAAGGAGGTTGAACTTCAAGATAACCCGACTTGCGAGCCTCTTCCAAGAAGAATGCTTCAAGTGCACGTTGAAAGCGAGCCATCTTACCTATATATATAGGAAAGCCAGCTCCAGTAATCTTTACACCTAAGTCAAAGTCTATGAGATTGAACTTTTTGCACAGATCCCAGTGACACAATGCGCCTTCAGGAAGGTTAGGAATAACACCACCTTCTTTAACAACTACATTGTCAGAAGCATCTTTACCTTCTGGAACATCATCGTTAGGGATATTAGGAATGGAGTAAAGTAATGTAGTCAAATCCTTTTCTGCCGCTTCCATTGTCTCTTGTAATGTTTTAGCTTCAGCTTTCAAGGTGGCCACTTGCGCTTTTATCGCATTAGCTTCGTCCATCTTTTTATCTTTCACCAATGCTCCAATCTTTTTGGAAAGCTGATTGGCTTCTTGCTTATTCTTGTCAAGTGTCTGTTGAGATTCACGCCTTTGTTTATCAATGGCTAACACTTTTTCTATAGTTTCTTTTGCATTCTTAAAGTGTTTCTTCTCTAAACCTTTTATCACACGTTCCGTTTCTTCTGTGATGAGTTTAAGTGTAAGCATGTTTATTTATATTTTAAATATTTCTATCTGTTGACAAAGTTACTATTTTTAATTGAATAATGTATATAGAAATGCAATATTTTAGCTTATTCGTAAAATGGTCGTTTATTTATGATTATTTCGTAGTAGTATAGATCTTTTTGTTATAATTTATACAATAAATTGGGCTATAATGCAAGAATCCCCAAATCTCGTGTAGAGAATTGGGAATTCTGTGTTTGTTTGGAATAAGTGATTTTATTTGTTAAGCCTCAGCTTTTTTAGTCTTTTCAGCGTAGGCTTCTGCTGATAGAACAGATACGGTACTTCTGTCTTTACGACCTTTTTGGAAGTATACAATTCCATCGGTTAAAGCATAGAGAGTATCATCTTTGCCCATACCAACGTTCTGTCCTGGGTTATGTTTAGAACCACGTTGACGAACAATAATGTTGCCAGCCACTACACTTTGGCCTCCCCAAATCTTTACGCCTAATCTTTGTGATGCTGATTCACGGCCGTTCTTAGAACTACCTACACCTTTCTTATGTGCCATTGTTGAATTCCTCCTAAATTTAAGCGATTACTTGTTTTACTTCTACCTCTGTGAATTGCTCACGATGACCATTCTTCTTGCGATAGTCCTTGCGGCGTTTCATCTTGAAAACGATGACTTTATCACCCTTTACAAGTGGATTCACAACTTCTACTACTACTTTTGCACCTTCTACAATAGGTGCACCGACAGAGATGTCTCCTTCATTATCAACGAGGAGTACCTTGCCGAACTCAACAGTTTTACCAGCTTTTACATCTTTCATGTGGTGAACGAAGAGCTTTTTGCCCTGTTCTGCCTTAAACTGCTGACCGTTAATTTCTACGATTGCGTACATTTTTTATTATTTATAAACGGTTTTCTCCGTTTGGCGACTAACATTTGCTAGTGCTTTTATGGGCCAAAACGAACTATATCAAATGCAAAAATAATTATTTTTATCTGTGTACGAAACATAAAGTCATACCCTATATCTATTTTTAAGATAGATTAACAAAATAAATCTTACTATTTTGGATTATATAAAAATTTTTTAAGAATAGAAATCCGTTTCACTGTATCGTGTAGTAAATATTACAGTGATATTACTTTTATGAAGCAATCACTAAATATATTGTTTAAGTTTTTAGGCGCTTTTTCAAATAATCCATATAAAGCACTGCCGCTTCCAGACATAGATGCGTAGATTGCCCCTTGCTGGTAAAGTTGTTGTTTAATATTTTTTAATATAGGGTGCTGTTGAAAAACAGAAACTTCAAAGTCGTTTATCAAATCTTCTTTCCATGTTTCTATCGGTTGGGCGACAATATCGTTGCACGATTTTTTAGGTTTAGAAACCTTTATTTGTTGGTAAGCTTCTTTTGTAGAAACGGCAACGTCTGGTTTCACAATGGCTATAAAATACCTATTTAAAATTGTAGTGAGTGCTGGCATAGGATGTAAGATTTCTCCCATTCCAGTTGCAAAAGCAGGCGTATTTTTGATAAAAACGGCACAATCAGCGCCTAATTGGGCTGCGTAATGCTGCATGGTTTCTGTATCTAAATGTAGAAGGAATAAGTCATTTAGCAGTTTTAGCATGTGTGCAGCATCACTTGAGCCTCCTCCTAAGCCTGCTTGAGTAGGAATATACTTGTCAAGTTTAATCTTAATTGGAGGTATTTGGAAATCTTTCTTTAGTAGATGATACGCCTTTACTACTAAATTATCCTCGGTATTTCCTGCAATTTTTTGCCCTGATAACTCTATAGAGCAGTCTGTATTTGTAGAGAAATACTCCTTTTTAATATGTATTTCTATTTTGTCAGTAATAGGAATAGGGAAAAATACTGTTTCTATGTCATGGTATCCATTATCTCTAATACCAACAATATTCAGTCCTAAATTGATTTTAGCACAAGGAAAGGTTATCATATTCATCTCAATTAGATAATTTAGAAATAGAAAATGCTGATACCATTTATATAATGATACCAGCATTTATACATATTTACTTGTTGCTCTTTTTCACTTTTTCTACGTATGCATCGATAGCAGCCACGGCAGTGATATTAACTATATCGCGAACCGAGCTTTCAAAGTCGGTAAAGTGGATAGGCTTATTCAATCCCATCTGTATTGGACCGATGATTTCTGCATCGCTATCTAAGGCCTGAAGCAGTTTATAACTACCATTAGCACTGCTAATATTAGGGAATACCAATGTGTTAACATGCTTTCCTTTCAATCTTGTAAAGGGGAACTTCGTATCACGTAACTTACTATCCATAGCAAAGTTAACTTGCATTTCTCCATCAATGGCTAAGTTTGGATATTCGTTTTGAATACGTTCTACAGCAGTATGAACGTTTAGAGGACTACCTGTATTATCGGCACCAAAGTTAGAATAACTAATCATAGCCATTACAGGCTCATCATTAAAGAACTTAACCGACTGTGCACTTAATCGAGCTATATCATATAACACATTTTCATCTGGATGACGATTGATAAGTGTATCGGCAATATAATAAATACCTTTCTTAGTATCTAAGATGTGCATGGTACCAAAAGTATTGAAACCAGGACGAATACCAATTACCTCTTTAGCCACTTTTATAGTGTTAGAATACTTGGTATACAAACCCGTAATAAAAGCATCGGCATCTCCGTGCTCAACCATAGACATACCAAAGTAGTTGCGTTCGTACATCTTATCGTATGCTTCCTCAAAGGTAGAGCCCTTTCTTTCCAGTCGCTCAGCTAAATGTTTAGCAAACATAGCACGTCTGCCTTGCTCCTGATCGGCACGCATATCTACGATTTCAACGCCCGACAAATCGAGTTTTAAACGATTAGCTAATCTATTTAGTCGGTCAGGATTACCTAACAGAATAGGGTAGCAAATACCTTCTTGCATGGCCTGCACAGCAGCTTTCATCATGGTAGGGTGAGCTCCTTCGGCAAATACCACACGTTGTGGATGACGTGCAGCTGTGGCATGTAGTTTACGAGTAAACTTTGACTCCTGTCCTAATAGCTGACGAAGGTTCTCTTTGTAGGCATTCCAATCTGTAATTGGTGTACGCGCCACACCACTTTCAACTGCAGCCTTAGCCACAGCTGCACTCACCTCTGTGATAAGTCGTGGGTCTACTGGTTTTGGAATAAAGTACTCTGGTCCAAATGTTAAGTCGTTAATGTGATAAATCTCATTCACAATATCAGGAACAGGTTGTTTAGCGAGGTTTGCTATGGCATGAACAGCAGCCATTTTCATTTCCTCGTTAATGGCTTTTGCGTGTACATCTAATGCTCCACGGAAGATATAAGGAAAACCGATAACGTTGTTTATTTGGTTAGGATAATCACTTCTACCCGTTGACATGATGACATCAGGGCGACTTTCTTTTGCTTCCTCGTAACTTATTTCTGGTACAGGGTTTGCTAAAGCAAGCACAATAGGGTTGTTAGCCATGGAACGAACCATGTCTTTAGTTAAGATTTTACCCTTCGACAAGCCAACAAAAACATCAGCACCTTTAATAGCTTCTGCCAATGTGTGTACGTCTTTTCTGTTCGTAGCGAACAAAGCTTTTTGAGAGTTGAGGTCTGTTCTATCGGATGTTATCACGCCATGCGAATCTAACATCAAGATATTCTCTTTCTTAACACCCAGTGCTATGTACAGTTTTGTACAACTAATAGCAGCCGCACCCGCACCATTGATAACCAATTTAGCTGTTGCTACATCTTTTCCTGCAACCTCCAAAGCATTTTTTAGTCCTGCCGCAGAGATGATAGCCGTTCCATGTTGGTCATCGTGCATCACTGGAATGTCAAGCGTCTTCTTGAGTCTTTGCTCAATAAAGAAGCATTCAGGTGCCTTGATATCCTCTAAGTTAATACCGCCAAATGATGGAGCTATACGCTCAACCGTTTCGCAGAACTTCTCAGGGTCTTTCTCGTCTATTTCTATATCGAAGACATCAATGCCACCATATATTTTAAATAGTAATCCTTTACCTTCCATAACAGGCTTACCACTCATGGCACCTATATCGCCAAGTCCTAATACTGCTGTACCATTTGATATAACAGCTACCAAGTTTCCCTTATCGGTATACTTATAAACGTCATTAGGGTTGGCTTGAATTTCCATACATGGATAAGCTACACCTGGCGAATAAGCCAAACTCAAATCGGTTTGAGTGCGATAAGGTTTGGTAGGTTTTACTTCTATTTTACCAGGGCGTTCCCCTCTATGATAAGCTAAAGCAGCCTCTTTTGTAATTTTTACCATATCTATTTTCAATAAAAATAGCATACCATTGCATGGGTATTATCTGTCATGCAAGTGTATACATCTATCCTTAATAATATAGAGCAAAGTTAATAAAAAACCATTAAAGGCAAACAATAATTATCTTTTTTTTGTACCTTTGTTACCTAATTATTAACTCGTATGAATAAGAATTGTCATCAATCGGATTATCGCAAGGCATTGCGCCAGCGTATTTTAGTAACAGCCATGCAAGAATTTCGCAGACAAGGCATTAGGGCTGTTAAAATGGATGATATTGCTCAATTACTTTCTATCTCTAAGCGTACACTTTACGAAATTTATAACAACAAAGAAGAATTATTGTTAGAAGGCTTAAAAGCATCTAACCAAGAGTTTGATGCTCATATGCTATCTTATGTACAGCGACCTGATAAGAATGTAATAGATGTAGTGATAGAATTTTATAATTATCAGTCAAAGAGAATTGCTCATATATCTCCTTCTTATTATGATGAAATAGCAAAGTACAAAAAGGTTTGCCAGTATGTGGAAGAACACCATAAAAAAAGAGACACTTCTGCTATGCAATTCTTTAAGCGTGGGGTAGAAGAAGGCTTTTTTAGACCAGATGTTGATTACCAATTTATCAATCGGATAGAACGTGCTTCTGTACAATATGCTTTAACCAACAAGCTTTATAAGGAACATTCGGTTACTGGTGTATTCCGTAATATTATACTTCTTTTCGTAAGAGGTATATGTACCCGCAAAGGTCTTGAGGCTTTAGAGACTATTAAGTAAAGACTGATTATATTTGGCTTGTACTTGTTTCATTGTTCAAAATATACGTCTAATATCTACTAAAGTTAATTTATAGAGCCAGCATAGAGCCAGTATATACTTGTTGTATATCAAGAAGTTACATATGTGTGAAAGAATTATACTTTTCCACATACAATTTGGTCATCATATCATAATACAGAGTTTCCAATTCGGGTACCGTTAATTGTGATATGGTGTGTTCTATGTTCCTTATTAGCTCTTCACGATGTTGTTCATCGTTGCTTTCAAATCTATTAAAACTTGCCATAACTACAATCGTTTTATTTGTTTTACACCTCTGATGTTTTGCAACTTTTTAATGAGAGCATCTAATTTTGTAACATCATCTAATTGAATAGCCAACGTTCCATTAAACAAACCATCGTGTGAATCTATGTTGATAGAGCGCATAGCTATTTGCTCTTCTTTTGTTATGACACTGGTAATGTTGTTTACAATACCAATGTCGTCATTACCAATTATCTTTAATATAATGGTGTATAACATAGAACTCTGTCCGCTCCATCTTGCCTTAACGATACGGTAGCCAAACCTTTTGCGTAGTTCGGGCGCATTAGGGCAGTCTTTTCTGTGTATCTTAATACCACCACTTACCGTAACAAAGCCAAATACCTCATCTCCATAAATAGGGTGGCAGCATTGGGCAAGCGAATATTCTACACCTTTTAAGTTCTTGTCTATTACCAAGACATCATCCTGACGTAATACCTTTTGCTCATCAGAGTTATTGTAACTATATTCTTCGGCACTATGCAAAGGCTTAGCTGATGCCTCGTTTTGTTCTTTATCTCGTATCTCCAGATATTGATCTATGATGTCGTTGGTGTCAAGTTTATCTTCTGCTATCTGTTTATAGAATTCGGTTGTCTCCTTAAAGCCCATTTTCTTAACCAAATGGCTCATTGTGCTTTCGTCCAATTCTATCTTCTTATTCTTAAATCTTCGCTCTAACAATTCCTTAGCATACAATCCATCTTTAGCTCTAGTTTCTTTCAATGCCAGTCTAATCTTTGATTTAGCCCTGCTTGTTTTTACTATTTTTAGCCAGTTAGGATTAGGCTTCTGATTGTTTTGTGTAATGATTTCCACTGTGTCGCCTGACTTCAATTGTTCTCTGATAGACACGTTTTTGTCGTTGATACGTGCACCAACGCAAGTGTTACCTAATCCAGAATGGATGAAATAAGCAAAGTCAAGAACTGTTGCTCCCTTTGGAAACTTCATGATTTCTCCTTTAGGAGTAAACACAAATACCTCATCTTCGTACAAATCCATCTTGAACTGATCCATCACCTGCAGATCATCTCCTGCTTCAAGTGCAGCCCTAATGCTGTTTAGCCATTCATCTAAGTTACCCTCACTCTTTATACCTTTATATCTCCAGTGTGCAGCTAATCCCCTTTCTGCTATGGCGTCCATGCGTTCAGTACGTATTTGAACCTCTACCCATTTGTTTTGTGGCCCTAAAACCGTGATATGCAAACTCTCGTATCCGTTAGATTTTGGCACAGATAACCAGTCGCGCAAGCGTTTAGGGTTGGGCTGATACATATCTGTAATAATAGAGTAAGTTTGCCAACACTGCATTTTTTCTTTTTCAAGTGGTGAGTCCAAAATGATACGAATAGCAAACAAATCATAAATACCCTCAAAGGCACATTTCTGCTTTTTCATCTTCTGCCATATTGAGTGAATGCTCTTAGTGCGCCCTTTCATGTGGAATTTTAGTCCTGCGTCCTTCAATTTTTTCTCAATAGGTTCTATAAAAGTAGCAATATACTTATCTCTTGCATACTTTGTAGCATTGAGTTTGTCTTTTATCATATAGTAAGCATCATGTTCAAGATATTTCAAACTCAAATCTTCCAGCTCGCTCTTTAGTTGGTAAAGTCCTAATTTATGTGCCAAGGGAGCATACAGATAACTCGCCTCCTCACTTACCTGTTGTTTAGCCTCAATGTTCTCTGTATCCCTTATTTGTCTCATTATATTTACACGAGCGGCTATCATGATGAGAATAACACGCATATCTTCAGCAAAGGATAACAACAAATTTCTAAAGTTTTCACTTTCTACAACAGGATTTTTACGATACACATCATCAATACGCACCAACCCATTGATGATGTGTGCAACGGCTTCACCATATTTATTTTTTACATCATCAATAGTAAGAGTGTTACTTACCACACTTTGGTACATCAAAATAGCAACAACACTATCACGCTTCAGTCCTATTTCTTTTACCATGATATCAGCAGTTTGCATGGCATTCAAAATAGGATTCAGTCCAAAAACGTCCCTTTCCAGCTTACCGCTTTCCATACATACTTTTAGATGTAAGTTGATGTTTTGTAGATCTTGTGTCTGAAACGACTCGCCTATAGTATCTTTTATTCTACTGAATATTTCTGCATATTCTTTTCTTTCAGTATCTGTAAATTCTAATTTGTTATTCATATCCTCATCGTTCTTAAGTTACAAAGATAATATTTTTCTGCATAATAAATAGGATTTTCATAAAAAGTAACTATCTTTGTAACAACAACGCATATGTTGAAGGTATTTCATCTGATACGTTTTCATAAATATAAACATTATGACACCGCAAGATTTACAACAACTTTCAGAAAGAGGTATAACAGAGGAGCAAGTTAACAAGCAATTAGATAACATAAAAAATGGCTTCCCTTACCTAAAATTGCAAGCTGCTGCCAGTACTGAGTATGGAATTATGCTGCCCGATGAACTGCAAAAAAAACATTATGTTGAGCTTTGGAATCAATATAAACAGGGCAATCATAAGATAGTAAAGTTTGTGCCAGCCTCTGGAGCCGCTACTCGTATGTTTAAAAATCTTTATGCCTTTCTTCATGCTGGCTATGATGTTCCTACAACAGATTTTGAGAAAGAGTTTTTTGGCAACATCAAGAAATTTGCTTTTAGCGAAGAGCTTAACGAGCAATGTGAAGAAAACGAAGGTGCAAAGATGACCAAACTCATGGCACAGGGCAAATATAAAAAGGTGGTAGAGAACCTGCTTGAGCCATCAGGTCTCAATTATGGACATTTGCCTAAGGGTTTATTGCTGGTACATCGTTATGATGATGATGAGCGTACCCCTATGGAGGAGCATTTGGTTGAGGCTGCCTTATATGCCAGCTGTCATGGAGAGGCATACGTACATTTCACGGTTTCGCATCAGTATCTTTCCGTGTTTCAGCAACGAGTAGACGAGGTTATCAATCGATTCTCAAAGAGATACAAGGTGCAATACCACGTTTCGTTCTCCGAACAGAAGCCAAGTACCGATACCATTGCAGCAAACATGGATAATACCCCATTTAGAAATGAAGATGGTTCACTTTTGTTTCGCCCAGGAGGTCATGGTGCATTGATAGAAAATTTAAACGATATTGATGCCGATGTTATTTTTATCAAGAATATAGATAACGTTGTTCCAGATCATCTTAAAACTGATACAGTTACTAATAAGCAGCTGTTGGCTGGTATCTTAATTGAGGTTCAGAAAAATTGCTTTAAGAATCTTAAACTCCTTGAGAGCGGAAAATATACGCACGAGCAGTTGGAAGATATTATACGTTTTGTGCAACGTAACCTTACTTGTCGTAATCCTCATCTTAAATATATGGAGAACAAGGAGTTAATTGCATACCTTAAAGCCAAACTTAACCGCCCTTTGCGTGTTTGTGGCGTGGTACGAAACGTTGGAGAACCTGGTGGAGGTCCATTTATTGTGATAGGAAAGGACGATTGTACCAGTCCTCAAATATTAGAGTCAAGCCAAATAAACAAGTCTAACCCCGAGTATGTAAAGATGTTTAATGAGAGTACTCACTTTAATCCTGTAGACTTGGTTTGTGCTGTAAAGGATGTCAAAGGTAACCATTATTATTTGCCTGATTATGTAGACCCTGAAACGGGCTTTATTTCTTATAAGAGTAAAGATGGAAAAGATTTGAAAGCATTAGAGTTACCAGGCTTGTGGAATGGTGCTATGAGCAACTGGAATACTATTTTTGTAGAGGTTCCATTGTCAACATTCAATCCTATTAAAACGGTAAACGATTTGTTAAGAGAGCAGCATCAAGGATAAGTAGTGTTTATATATTGCGTAAAGTTGGGGAGAACGGATACATGGGCTGAATGCCGAATGTTACTTCCTGTCTGCGGATTTTATATGGCGAGGCGTCATTCTTGACGCCTTTTTTATGGACAAAAAAAACAATGTTCGCCGTAAAGGCAGTGTCTACCTCCCCAACTTTGCTCTCTGCAAATGAGAAAAAACAAGGCTATACATGGTCTATAAACAATATTATGTGTATGGTATTGGCTATTATGAAAAATATTAACAGATATGCTTTCATAATTTTCGTATTTGTAATATGATAAATTCTTGTACAAAATATGCCAAAAACAACACTTCTTCGTACAGATAAGCCTATCAAGCGTTTATGAAAACAATCTCATTATTGCACCATCAAAATGATGCATTTAATAGTAAAAATATACCTTTTTCTGCCATTATCAACACACTATATTCTAAGGTCATAAGCATGAGTTAGGCGTATAAAGTTATTCAAATAACAGCATTAACTCAATACTTATAGAAGAAAAGTGGCTATTTATTCTCTAAATAAGTTATTTGACTGCTATTTTGTATAGTTAAATTTTCTATTTCATCTCAAATCATTACCCTTTTTATTGTCATTTTTTATGACATTAACTGCAATAAAAACATTAGGTAGATTCCATAAATTACCACCACATATATAGTTAGCGAGTTAAAACTATGAAATATGTATTATTATCTTTTGGCTTCTTTTTTTTTAGAAAACAGGCTGTGCGTCTTAATACTTCAAAAAGTTTGATTGCATTCGGTTTGCATTGTTTTTGGTTTAAAAAGTAAGTTTGCACAGTCGTGTAGCTCGCTACACTCTTTCTATCAATTATGGGCGGTTCTATAAATTAGCTTTGACAGTTTGTGAGACTATTTTTGAGGTCAATTTGTTTATGAGTGAATGAGTATAGCGAGCTATACGACTGAACGAACAAGCAAATTGAACCAAAAAGAGTCCACAAGATTACAAAACGTAAAAAGACAGACATAAAAATTTTACGATGGTAATTTATAGAACCGCCCTTATATTTGATTTCACCTCCCCTCCCCACAAAAAAAACGAACAAAACTAATTCATGGAATCAACTTTTGATGAATATTAGTTTAATATGCCCATATAATACTCTCGTATAATTGCATTTTTATCTTTTTCTTCAGATACAAAGAAAATGGATATTTTGTGCCATAATGTAGAATCAAAATATCAATTATTCGGCAGAATAGTAGCATTTATCCAATAGTATGGCGTGTGAAAGTTCTTAAAATAAGACAAATTACACGCTAAATTAAGATAAATAAGTACTTATCTTTCGCTTCTATCTGTTTATTATTGTATTTTTGCGTTCGGTTCTTAGAAAAGAAAAAAAATAAAATAATTATATAATTATGGTAGAAGCTATTGATATTCGAGAATTAAATATCCGGATAGAACAACAAAGCGGATTTGTTACCAATTTGGTAAAGGGTATGGATCAAGTTATTATTGGTCAGAAACACCTTGTAGACTCATTACTCATCTCTTTATTGAGCGATGGACACATCTTGCTGGAAGGTGTGCCAGGACTTGCAAAAACTTTGGCTATTAAGACACTGTCGCAGCTCATAGATGCTGATTTCAGCCGAATACAGTTTACTCCCGACTTGCTACCAGCCGATGTAATCGGTACACTTATCTATTCGCAAAAGGAAGAGAAGTTTCAGGTAAAGAAGGGTCCTGTGTTTGCCAATTTCGTGTTAGCAGATGAAATTAATCGTGCACCAGCTAAAGTGCAGAGTGCATTGTTGGAGGCTATGCAGGAACACCAAGTAACTATTGGCGAAACAACCTTTAAATTGCCTAATCCTTTTATGGTAATGGCAACCCAAAACCCTATCGAACAAGAAGGTACATACCAGTTGCCAGAAGCACAGGTAGACCGTTTCATGCTGAAAGTTGTATTAGATTATCCTACACTTGAGGAAGAAAAACTCATTATCAAAGAAAATCTTCAAAGCAGTATGCCACAAGTTACACCTGTAACTACAGCCGAAGAGATATTAAAGGCGCGTAGCATTGTAGACGAAGTATATATTGATGAGAAGATAGCTCAATACATTGCTGATATTGTATTTGCTACTCGTTATCCCGATCGTTATCAGTTGCCCGAACTAAAAGATATGATAACGTTTGGTGGTTCGCCACGTGCATCTATCAATTTAGCAAAAGCTGCCCGAGCCTACGCATTTATTAAGCATCGTGGTTACGTTATTCCAGAGGATGTAAGAGCCGTTGCACACGATGTATTGCGTCACCGTATTGGTCTTTCGTACGAGGCAGAAGCCAGCAATACAACATCAGAAGAGATTGTATCTAAGATTATCAATAAGGTAGAGGTGCCTTAATTTTAATAGCGAGTGAATGTACTGGCTATGATAATTTATGAAAGTATGGACTTTGGCTCTTTTAATAAGAAATATGGATACAAGTGAAATTCTAAAGAAAGTACGAAAAATAGAGATAAAGACTCGCGGATTGAGTCAGAACATCTTTGCTGGACAATACCATACTGCGTTTAAAGGGCGCGGTATGGCATTTGCTGAAGTGAGAGAATATCAGTTTGGTGATGATGTCCGTGATATTGATTGGAATGTAACAGCAAGATTCAATCGTCCATACGTTAAGGTGTTTGAAGAGGAACGTGAGCTAACAGTGATGCTGCTGATAGATGTTTCTGGATCGCTCAACTTTGGCACGCAAAAGCAAACCAAGCGAGAAATGGCAACAGAGATTGCTGCAACCTTGGCTTTTAGTGCCATACAGAACAACGATAAGATTGGGGTTATCTTCTTTTCAGACAGAATAGAGAAATATATTCCACCCAAAAAGGGCAGAAAGCATATCTTGTACATCATTAGGGAGATGTTAGACTTTAAGCCACAGAGTAAGAAAACAAATGTGGCTATGGCGGTAGAATATCTTACCCGAATGATGAAACGAAGATGCACAGCTTGTGTTGTGAGCGACTTTTACATCAAACACGAACGCAGAGAGTACGAACGATTTGAACATGCACTTACCATTGCTAACCATAAGCACGATATGGTGGCAGTGCAGGTGTATGACAGGCGTGCTAAGAGTTTGCCTAATGTCGGACTGATGAAGATTCGTGATGCCGAAACAGGATACGAGATGTTGATAGATACATCATCGTCTAAATTGCGAAGAGCGCATACTGCTTATTGGTTGGAGCGTGAAGGTATACTCAAACAGACGTTTGCCAAAAGTGGAGTAGACTGGACAAGTGTGGCTACCAACGAGGATTATGTAAAGGCTATGATGCGTCTTTTTGCTCAACGGGGTGTATAGACGTATCTATATTATATAAGTTGTAACAGATAAGTGAACAATGACTTTTAAGAAAAAGAACATTATATTACTATTGATAGGTCTGGTAGTGTGTATACATGTACATGCTCAAACGACAGTACAGCAACGTTTAGACTCCGTAGGCATCTTGATTGGGCAACAAACTTGCATGACGATAGAAGTTACGGCACACAAACATGCCAAGATACAATTTCCTCATCTTGAACCATCCCATTATTTGGTGCCTGGAGTAGAGATACTCGAAGTGACGCCTGCAGATACAACAACATTAGATAATGGCTTGATAAAGGTATCTAAGCGGTATACGCTTACATCGTTTGACGAAAACTTATATGCAATACCTGGACAAAAGGTAAAGGTTAACGGAAAGAATTTGGTAGGTAATACCGTTGCATTAAAGGTGGTAACCATGGATGTTGATACTTTGCATCCTAATCAATTTTTTCCTCCAAAGGATGTACAAAACAATCCATTTGCATGGAGCGACTGGAGTGGTATGTTTTGGTTGAGCATACTTGTTATACTACTTTGTATATTAGCTTTTTATCTTTATATCCGTCTTAGAAGTAATAAACCTATCATTACCCATATACGTATTATAAAACGTATACCTCCTCATGAGAAAGCTCTTACAGCCATTGGTAAATTAAAAGAGGAGAAAATGGTTTCATCTTCCGACCAAAAGACGTATTATACGCAGCTTACTGACACTTTAAGGCAGTATATAGAAGAAAGATTTGGCTTTAATGCTATGGAGATGACAACTACAGAAATAATTTATCAGTTGCATCAGAAGGGTGATCAGAAGATGATAGCAGAATTGAAGAGCTTGTTTGAAACTGCCGACTTGGTGAAATTTGCTAAATATGAAACGCTTATCAATGAGAATGACATAAACTTGGTAAACGCAATCCACTTTATTGATCAAACTAAGTTAGAGGGTGAGCCTACCGAAGAGCGCATTGTTCCAAAGTTGGATGAGAAAGATAAGCAAGCTCAGAAGAACAGAATAACCATAAAAACGCTGCTGACTGTTATTGCCTTTGGCGTTGTGGCTTTGCTGTTGTATATTATTTATCAAGTTTATTTATTATTGGTTTAATAACTAATAGTTACAATTAGTAAAAACAAAGCACTGTGGAATTTGTTAATAAAGAATATTTCGCATTACTATTATTATTGATACCATATATTATTTGGTATTTCCTTTATCGCAAAAAGAGTGAACCTACGATGCTCATGAGCGATACATATGCTTATATGTTTGCACCTAAAAGTTGGCGAATACGGTTGATACATGCGCCTATGTTATTAAGGTGCATTACTTTTGTGTTTGTTGTTTGTGTATTGGCTCGCCCTCAAACACATAATGCATGGGATGAAAAAACGGTTGAGGGCATTGACATTATGCTGGCAATGGACGTTTCAACGTCTATGTTGGCAGAAGATTTGAAACCTAACCGCATTGAAGCTGCCAAGAATGTAGCGTCAGAATTTATATCGAGCAGACCTAATGATAACATAGGTTTAACCATATTTGCCGGCGAAGCCTTTACACAATGTCCTATGACAACAGACCATGCTTCACTTTTAAGCTTGCTGCATAGTGTTCGTACAGATATTGCTGCTAGAGGATTAATATCTGATGGCACGGCTGTTGGTATGGGTTTGGCTAACGCCGTATCAAGATTAAAAGATTCTAAAGCTAAAAGTAAGGTGGTTATCTTATTAACCGATGGTAGCAATAATATGGGAGATATATCACCAATGACCAGTGCTCAGATAGCACAAAGCTTAGGTATCAGAGTATACACCATTGGCTTGGGTACCAATAAGGTAGCACCTTATCCCATGAACGTAGGTGGAACAACGCAATATATCAACATTCCTGTAGAAATAGATACCAAAACGTTGAGTGATATTGCAGCCGTTACGGAAGGAAATTTCTACAGAGCTACTAACAACAGGCAGCTCAAACAAATTTATAAGGACATTGATACCTTGGAAAAGACAAAAATGAAAGTGAAGAAATATTCTAAGAGATATGAAGCCTTTCAGCCTTTTGCTTTGCTGGCAGTGTTGAGTTTGTTACTTGAATTGTTGCTGAGAAATACGGTGCTAAGACGTATACCATAAAATAAGGTGTACAGAGAGTGGTAAAAAGTAGATAAAACGTTTTGGAAAAATCAATAGTAAAGAACATTCAGCCGATGGCTGCATACAATAAATTGACGCATGATAAGATTTGAAGATCCTATATATCTATGGCTTTTATGGGTAATTCCTATATTGGCTTTGATACGCTTAATGGACTATCGCAGAAGAAAAAACAATCTTAAAAAGTTTGGTACCCTTGCTTTGTTACGCCAACAAATGGAGGACGTTTCTAAATATCGTCCAACTATTAAGTTTTGGTTGTTACAGGTAGCGTTAGCTTTGCTTATTGTAATGTCTGCTCGTCCACAAATGGGTTCAAAGGTTTCTAATGAGAAACGTAATGGCATTGAGACGATTATAGCGTTGGATATATCTAACTCTATGAAAGCTGAGGATGTCGTTCCTTCTCGTTTGGATAAGAGTAAACTACTAATTGAGAATTTAGTTGATAACTTTACCAATGATAAAATAGGTTTGGTGGTGTTTGCTGGTGACGCCTTTGTTCAACTGCCTATTACGAGTGATTATGTAAGTGCAAAGATGTTTTTGCAGAATGCAGACCCTTCACTCATTGCAACGCAGGGAACAGATATTGCACAAGCTATTCGATTATCAATGAATAGCTTTACACAGCAAGAAAAAGTGGGTAGAGCCATTATCCTTATTACCGATGGTGAAGACCACGAGGGGGGGGCATTAGAGGCAGCTGAAGATGCTTATAAAAAAGGAATTAACGTATTTATCTTAGGTGTTGGAGATGCTAAAGGCGCACCGATACCATTACCTGGAGGTGGATATATGAAAGATGAGCATGGGCAGACGGTGATGACAGCTCTTAATGAGAAGATGTGTCAGGAGATAGCAAAGGCAGGTAGGGGTACTTATATACATGTGAACAATACTAATGATGCACAAAAACAACTGAATGACGAATTGGCAAAGTTGCAAAAAGGAGAAACCAATAGTGTGATATACAGTGCATACGATGAACAATTTCAGGCTTTTGGTATCTTAGCTTTGCTGTTATTAATATTGGATATTTGCATATTAGAGACGAAAAATCCGTTATTTAAGAATATTAAATTATTCAAAAAGAAATAAAGGAGGTATGATGAAGAATAATAGTTGGATGAAATATTTGGCATGCTTCTTGATAGCTTTTTTTTATGCTTTTTCACTGTATGCACAGAGCGACAGGCAGTATATACGGTCTGGTAACAAGCTATATAGAGAGCAAAACTATACCAAAGCCGAAGCAGAATATCGCAAAGCTATTGCTAAAAATAGTCAGAATGCGCAAGCTATTTATAATCTTGGTTGTGCGTTGATGATGCAACAAAAAGATTCAGCGGCTGTTGTTCAGTATGAGAATGCAGGCAAATTGGAGACTAGTAAATACAGAAAAGCAAAAGCTTATCATAACATTGGTGTGATTTGTCAGCATCGCCAGATGTATAGTGAAGCCATTGAGGCATATAAAGAGAGCTTGAGAAACAATCCTCAAGACAACGAGACTCGTTATAACTTGGCTCTCTGCAAACGTCAGCAGAAGCAGCAAAAAAAGAACGGTGGCAATAAAAACAAGAACGAAAACAAGAAAAAAGACAAAAAAAAGAATGATAAACAACAGCAAAAGAATAAAGAAAACGAGCAAAGGCAGCAGAATAAGCCTAAGGATAGGATGAGTAAAGATAATGCTGAGCAATTACTCAATGCAGCGATGCAACAAGAAAAAGCTACGCAACAGCGTATGAAAAAAGCTATGCAACAGCCTCGTTCTCGTAAATTGAAACAGAACTGGTAAGTTTGTCTTATATAATTACGATGATGATAAAGATGAGAAGATTTTTACAATATATTATCATTTCACTTCTTATTTGTGCAATATACCCTTGTAGCGTATTAGCGCAACGCATCACGGTATCGGTGCCATCGCAGGTATCTGTAGGAGAAAACTTTCGTTTGTCTTACACTATCAATACTCAGAATGTACAAGATTTTAGAGCTGGTAATATTCCTTCTGCCCTTGAAGTAATAGCTGGGCCTTATACTTCGAGTCAATCAAGCTATCAAATGGTTAATGGACACACCAGTAGTGCATCGTCTATTACCTATACTTATACGCTGTATGCTGCTAAAAATGGAACATTTACCATTTCAGCAGCACGTGCAAAGGTGAATGGTAGAACCATTGTATCGCATTCTGTGCAGGTAAAAGTATCGGGATCTGCACACCATAGCAATGGTGCCCCGCAAATGCACAATAACTATGATGCTGGGTCGCAGATGCAACAAGCTGGTAGCAGAATTACGGGTAAAGAACTTTTTATTAAGGTAAGTGCTAATAAACGTAGGGTACATGAACAGGAACCTATCTTGTTGACGTACAAGGTTTATACCCTAGTAGACCTAACGCAGCTTGAAGGAAAAATGCCAGACCTTACTGGATTTCATACACAAGAGATACCTTTACCCCAACAAAAGAGCTTTCATATAGAAAATGTTAATGGTAGAAACTATCGTTGCGTAACGTGGAGTCAGTATGTAATGTATCCACAAGTAACAGGTAAGCTTACTATTCCAAGCATTACATTCAAAGGAATAGTAGTACAACAAAACCGAAATGTGGATCCTTTTGAAGCTTTCTTTAATGGTGGATCTGGCTATGTGGAAGTGAATCGCAATATAAAAGCACCTGCCATTAATGTTACGGTAGACCCATTGCCTGCGCATCCTGTAGACTTTTCAGGAGGTGTTGGTAAGTTTAATATCTCTGCTTCTATCAATCATAAGACCGTAAAGGCAGGAGAACCATTGACGTTACATCTGGTTGTGAGTGGTATTGGCAACTTAAAGCTGATTAAGCAGCCTACTGTTCAAATGCCAAAGGACTTTGATAAATATGATGCAAAGGTAACAGACAAAACTAAAGTAACAGCTAATGGTGTAGAAGGTAACATGGTTTACGATATTCTTTGCGTACCACGTAATCAAGGAAAATATGAAATTCCGCCAGTAACATTTACCTATTATGATACAGGTTTGAATGCCTATAAAACCATTAAGACGCAACCTTTCCAACTTGATATAAAGAATGGTGAAGGGAAAGGTGGAAGTTTTACTGATTATAGCAAACAGGCTGAGAATGATATTCGTAACATTAAATTAGGTAACACCAAGCAACACGATATTAATTCGTTCTTCTTTGCCTCAGCTACTTATTGTGTTAGTTTGTTAATTCCTTTCATTGCATTCCTTGTTTTGCTCATTGTGTTCAGGCAGCGAGCTATTGAACATGCCGATGTTGTACGCATGCGTGGCAAGAAAGCTAATAAGGTTGCAACCAAACGATTAAAGAAAGCTTACCAACTAATGCAGCAGAATAAACAAAATGAGTTCTATGATGAGGTTTTGAGAGCTTTATGGGGTTATGTAAGTGATAAACTTGGTATGCCAGTAGAACAGTTAACTCATGAGAATATTGCGGAAAATTTACAGCAGCATGGTGTAAACGAACAAATTATTCAAACGTTTATTTCGGCTTTGGACGAGTGTCAGTTTGAACGATATGCACCAGGAGATGTGTCTGGAAATATGAACAAGACAATGAATTCGGCTATGACAGCAATCATGGAGATAGAAAAAGTACTCAAGACATTGGTAAAATTGCATACTCATTCTAGGAAGAATAATGCTGTGATGATGCTTTTGTTGGCAGGAATGTTAACAATTAGTAGTACTGTTGGGGCTGTAACCAAACAACAAGCCGATAATGCATACAAGCGAGGTTATTACCAAAAGGCAATTACAAACTACGAGCAATTACTCAAAAATGGTGTAAGTGCCGACTTATATTATAATCTCGGTAATGCTTATTATCGTTCCAACAATCTTACAAAGGCTATTATATCATACGAACGAGCCTCATTGTTATCGCCTGGAGATAATGATATCAAATTTAATTTGCAGTTTGCATCTGCTAAAACCATTGATAAAATTACTCCTGAAAGTGAAATGTTCTTTGTAACATGGTATCGTTCTCTGGTTAATTATACCAGTGTTGACAACTGGGCTACAATGAGTATTGTATCTATTGTATTAGTTTTATTATTGGTATTACTCTACTTGTTTGGGACTAATGTTATTGCTCGTAAGATTGGTTTCTATGGAGGAAGTCTGTTACTAATTGTATTTATCTTTAGCAACTTTTTTGCTTATCAACAAAAACAGATACTTGAACATCGATCATCCGCTATCGTTATCACTCCTACAGTAACGGTAAAGAAGACTCCTTCGCTGGGAAGTAATAATGAATTTGTTATTCATGAGGGTACAAAGGTAGACATTACGGATAAAGGACTGAACGGCTGGCGTGGTATCAGGTTATCAGATGGTAGAGAAGGATGGTTGAAAACAACCGACATCGAAGAAATATAAGAACAAATAATCAATCATTTTAGCGGTGGATTTACAAATACTCATACAACTTGACCAGCAAATATTGAGCATATTTAATGGTTCTGATTCGTTATTCTTAGATGGAATGATGATGACCTTTACATCCTTTGTTACATGGATTCCGTTGTATGTGGCACTTATATATATGGTGGTAAAAAACAATGAAACCATGTCTCAAATACTCTTAATCTTTGGATTTGTAATATTGTGCTTGTTGCTTTCATCTGGACTTGCCGATGCCACCTTTAAACCTTTGATAGAACGAGTTCGTCCTTGTAACGACTTGTTTTTGAAATATCAAGTAGATGTGGTTAATAACTATCGACCTCGGTCGTATAGTTTCTTTTCAGGACACACATCAAATACACTTTCTGTTGCCATTTTTATTTGTCTTTTGGTAAGAAGTAAACTGCTAAATACGTTTTTATTGGTTTGGGCTTTGCTCAATGCCTATACACGTTTGTACTTAGGCGTACATTATCCAAGTGATGTTTTTATAGGACTTGTTTGGGGTACTTGTGTAGGTTTCTTGAGTTATTTCTTATTTAAAAGAGCCTATACAAGTGTAGAAACTAAAACAAATTATATATCAAGTCAATATACTTGCACAGGATATAATATAAAAGATATTGACATGGTAGTATTAGTATTCGTACTTATTCTCATTTATGCCATTTTTCGTTCGTTGATTTTATTTACATAAAAAATATAAAAAATATCATTCAGTGGATACAAAACACATACATATCAGTGATTATCACTATGATTTGCAAGATGAAAGGATAGCAAAATTCCCGATAGCGCAGCGCGACCATAGTAAACTTTTAGTGTATCAAAAAGGTAAAGTAGGCGAAGATGTCTTTTATAATCTTGCACATTATTTGCCTCATGGTGCTTTAATGGTATTTAACAATACCAAGGTTATTCAAGCACGTATGCACTTTCGCAAGGAAACAGGTGCTTTGATAGAAGTCTTTTTGATGGAGCCAGCCGATCCAACCGATTACGAATTAATCTTCCAAACCAAAGGTCATTGCTCTTGGTATTGCATGATTGGAAACCAGAAGAAATGGAAAGAGGGTTATTTGAGACGTGAATACACTGTTAAAGGTCAATCTTTGGTACTAACTGTTACACGCAGAGAAGATAAAAGTTGCGTTCATCATTCTTTGGTATTGGGTGGGCAACAAACGCCTTCTACACACCATTGGATTGATTTTGATTGGGATGATAAGGAAATTAGTTTTGCTGAGATATTGGATGCAATGGGTGAACTTCCTATTCCACCTTATCTTAACAGAGAAACACAAGAAAGCGATAAAACCACTTATCAAACAGTATATTCCAAAATAAAAGGGTCTGTTGCTGCACCAACAGCAGGGCTTCATTTCACAGATGAGGTGTTACATTCTTTAGATGAATGGGATATTGACCGAGAAGAGGTTACGCTTCATGTGGGGGCTGGAACGTTTAAGCCTGTAAAAACAGAAGAGATAGTGGGACACGATATGCACACTGAGTATATTTGTGTACACCGACAAACGTTAGAAAAACTACTAAAGCACAATGCAGAAGCTATTGCAGTGGGTACAACCAGCGTGCGTACATTAGAGAGCTTGTATTATATGGGCGTATATTTGCAGTCGCATCCTGATGCTTCTGAAGAGGATTTGCACGTAAAGCAGTGGACTCCTTATGAAAGAAAGAATGCACACGGAACAATAGAAAAGCTAGATGGAAATCTTATAGACGGCATTACTTCTATGCAAGCCATACAAAATGTGCTTGATTATTTAGAACGCAACGATCTAAAGGCATTACACAGCTCTACCCAAATCATTATTGCACCAGGATATGAATATAAGATTGTCAAGATGTTGGTAACCAATTTTCACCAGCCTGAGAGTACTTTAATCTTATTGGTTAGTGCGTTTGTACATGGAGATTGGCGTACTATCTATGATTATGCATTATCGCATAACTTCCGTTTTTTGAGTTATGGAGATAGCAGCATACTTATTCCGTGATAATTAATAAGTTTTTTAGTTAACGGGCTCATAAATTAATAAGTTTTTGGGTTAACAAGTTAACAAAATATTTATAAAATAAGATAACAATGAAAATAGGTGATAAAGTACGATTTTTGAGCGAATCTGGTGGGGGAGTAATTGCAGGTTTCCAAGGTAAGAACATCGTTTTGGTCGAAGATGAAGACGGCTTCCAAATACCAACTCCTGCCAATGAAATTATTTGTGTGCAGAATGATGATTACAGCATTACTAATGTAGTAAAACCAACTACTCATAAAACAACTTCTGTTAAACAGGCTTTATGTCATCCAACGCTTGATGACGAAGAAAAAGATGGAGAGGAGAAAACTCCTGCTGACAAAGAATTTATATTTCATGCACCCATTGAAGAGCGCAAAGGCGGTAACTTGTTAAGTTGTTATCTTGCCTTTGTTCCTATTGATATAAAAAATGTAACCAATACTCGCTTTGAATGTTATTTTGTTAACGACAGCAATTACTACGTTCATTTTGCATATCTTACTGCCGAAGGTCAAAATTGGAACTTCAAAACTTCTATGGAAGTAGAACCCAACACCAAAGAGTTTATAGAAGAGTTTGGCAGAGATGTATTAAATAAGTTGGGGCATATTGCCATTCAACTTATGGCATACAAGCGTGAAAAGGCTTTTATCTTAAAGCCTACGATAGATGTTCAGTTTAGAATAGATCCTGTAAAATTCTACAAGCTAAATACTTTTCAAGACAATGACTTCTTTGAACAGCCTGCTCTTCTCTATACTATTGTTGAGAACGACAAAGTAACTCGTCCGCTGGTAGTTGATGCTAAGCAGCTAAAAGCTGAAATGTATCACCAAGAAAAGAAAGATAATAATACTCAAACATTTGAACATAATAATAGAGATAGTTACGTTCGTCGCTATGAAAATAATAAGAAAAATGGTAATCCTTACCAAATAAAGCATCGTGGAGATGAGGATATTGTAGTGGTAGACTTGCATGCTGATTGCTTATTAGAAACAACTGCAGGTATGAGTGCTACGGATATTCTCAATTATCAGATGGATAAATTCCGCGAAACGCTTACGAAATATGCTCACAAAAGAGGACAGCGCATCGTCTTTATTCATGGAAAAGGTGAAGGCGTATTAAGGCGTGCCATCATCAATGATTTGAATTATCGGTACAAAAAGTATCAGTATCAAGATGCAAGTTTTCAGGAATACGGATACGGAGCGACACAAGTAACTATTAAATAATACATACTTTTACATTTCATCCCCATTATGATGAACAATGGATTTATAAAAGTGGCTTGCGCTGTGCCTTTGGTAAAGGTTGCAGACTGTACGTATAACGTTGAGCAAACTATGCTTCAGATAAAGCAAGCCAAAGAACAAAATGTTGAAATTGTTGTCTTTCCAGAGTTAGGCATTACCGCTTATTCTTGTCAGGACTTGTTTCAACAGCAAATATTGTTAGATGCTGCAGAACAATCTATTTTGCATTTACTCGACTTTACACGTACTTTAGATGTTATCAGCATTGTAGGATTACCCGTTGCCGTAGGCGATATTTTGCTCAATTGTGCTGCCGTTATTCAGCGAGGACAGATATTAGGCATTGTTCCCAAAACTTATTTGCCCAATTACAAGGAGTTTTATGAAAAGCGATGGTTTGCTTCTTCACAGGATTTGAAGGAGACTACCATACGCTTTGCTGGACAAACAGTACTAGTAACGCACGATCCTCAGATATATGTTACCGATACAGGTGTGCAGTTTGGTATTGAGATATGTGAAGATGTGTGGGGCCCCATACCTCCAAGTAATACTTTGGCACTGGCAGGTGCCGACCTTATTTTTAACCTTTCTGCCAGTGATGCCATTGTTGATAAGTATCAATACCTTAAACGTTTGCTCTCACAACAGAGCTCTCGTACCATTACGGGCTATGTATATGCAGCTTGCGGATTTGGGGAAAGCACGCAAGATCTTGTTTATGCAGGCAATGGATTGATTTATGAGAATGGTGAACTCTTGGCTGAAGGTAATCGTTTCACCATGGAGGGACAGATACAAACAGCTCAAATAGATGTAGAAATGTTGCGAACTGAGCGTCGTACCAATTCTACTTACGTCAATGCGCAGCGCCGGCTCAAGCGATATACTAACCAACATGGCTATGCTAAGAGCATTAGTCCTAACGAGTTCGCTATCTATAACAGTGATCGTTCTATTCATTACATTTCTTGTTTAGATGTAGAACACAACAATACATTTGCTTTAGAGCGTGAAGTTAATCCGCACCCATTTATTCCAACCGACGAGGATATGGCCGACACCTGCAATGAGATATTGAATATACAAACCATGGCGTTGGCAACACGCCTTTCACATATCCATACCAAGTGTGCTGTGGTGGGCATTAGCGGAGGGTTAGACTCTACTTTAGCTCTGTTGGTTTCTGTAATGAGTTTCGATAAGTTGGGACTTAACCGCAAAGGTATCATCGGTGTTACCATGCCAGGTTTTGGAACTACCAACCGAACCCATAACAATGCGATAGCATTGATGCAGCAATTAGGAGTTACAATCAAAGAAATTAGCATTCGCAATAGTGTAAAACAGCATTTTAAGGATATAGGGCACGACATCAATCAGCACGATGTAACCTACGAAAATAGTCAGGCTCGTGAGCGCACACAAATATTGATGGATATAAGTAATCAGTATAATGGTATTGTTGTTGGTACGGGTGATATGTCAGAACTGGCTTTAGGATGGGCTACATACAATGGAGACCATATGTCTATGTATGGTATTAATGCTGGCATACCCAAGACTTTAATGCGCTATTTGGTTAGTTATTATGCCAATCATTTTGCTGATAACAGCACCATTTGCAAGATTTTGCAGGATGTAGTAGACACACCCATCTCGCCAGAGTTAACGCCTGCAGATGAGAATGGTGATATCAAGCAGAAGACAGAAAATTTGGTTGGACCCTACGAGTTGCACGATTTCTTCCTTTATTACGTACTGCGCTTTGGTTTTCGTCCACGTAAAATCTTTATGTTGGCAAAGAAAGCGTTTACCAAACCAGCATTGCAGAGAGATATAAATAACAAGAACAATGCCCAAGCTACAGCTGAATATTATGACGAAGCAACAATAAAGAAGTGGTTAACTACATTTTTTAAGCGATTCTTTACACAGCAGTTCAAGCGTTCTTGCCTACCAGATGGTCCTAAAGTATGCAGCGTAAGTTTAAGTCCGCGTGGTGATTGGCGTATGCCTACCGATGCCATAGGAAGATTGTGGATAGAAGAGTGTGAGGCTTTGTAAACCAGATATAATTTGAATACAGGAGTAAAAATTAGATTACGATAATTAATATCTAATCTAATTTTTACTTTTTTTTTTACGTCTACCTATAAGGACTTTTGATAAAAATCTATGTATTGATGAGCTACTTTCGCATCATCGTGGTGCTTTTTAATATATCTTATACTCTCTTGTTTTAACAGCACAATTCGTTCAGGATGTTGTATTAGCTGTTCCAATTCATAGTATACACTCTCTTCATTTGGTTCTACATTTATGATAGGTCGCAAGAGTGGTTCGTGCAAAATAGCATAATTTTCTGGCTCACCCCCACCAATACAGATAATACCTTTACTCATAGCTTCTAAAGCATTCATGGCAGGAGTATAACTATACAACTGATCAAGTATGACATCTGCCCCATTCATCATCTCTTTATATTGTGAAAAAGGAACACTTTCAGCAATTCTTAATTCTACTTTTGCAGGATATTTTTTAGCAATAGCTTGTGCTGCAGATAGCATAATATCCGTTCCTTTATACTCAGATCGCTCTTTATTGATACCAATAAATAGCTTTATTTTACTATAAATGCTTAATGTATTAGCCTTATTTTTAGTATGTATACATTTAATAGGGAATGGTATAAATGTTGTCTTATTTGGAAACAAAGGCTGATAACATGCCCAATATTCATAAAGTCCAGCGATGATGCCATCACAATCGTGTGCAATATATTCGTTGAGCCATTGCTTGTCTGTTCCAATCCAGTCTTTTCGCTCTTTTAAGGCATCCTTTGTATTTCTCAATTCACGCCCCATATTAAAGTCACTATATCTTAATGGCATGGCTGTACAGCATGTATGCACCCAATAATAGTCCATACCATACGCTGCCAAAAACATTTTTTTGTTATGTTTTCGCAAATATTTATAAATAGGTAAGATACGTTGAGCCTTTATTTCAAGGAATATAGGGTTGATAATCTGTACCACATCATACCCTCTTAGACGTGGTAGCAGACTATACAGCTTTATCATGTAGCTAATGCCACCTAATTTTGTATATGTTCTTGACAAGTTGATGTCTCGTGGATAGTTTTTCCAAAAATCGCCATTCGATACCACTGTAACCTCATGTCCTAATTGTCGCAGTTCTTCTGCCAAAGTCCAGTGCACATTACTGTATTCGCCTAACAATAATATTCTCATTTTAATGCCATCAAAATTAACATTCTTCGTCCTATTTTTGTCTGAATAAATCGTCTGAACAAAGAATAATTTCTAGTATATTTCTTATTGGGCAGCGGATAAAGTCCCTTGGTTTTTAACTCTTCTATTGACTTGTTAAGATGCTCTATGCTATGCGTGTATTGTGCCACATTATATATATAGTCCATTGTTAGCTGTGCAATGCGTCGCTGCAAAGCATTACGTTCCATGAGGGGTAGTGCATCTAACTGAGATTGAAACTTCAAGATAATGAACAATGTATCGTGCAAACGTTGAATCTTATTTTTGGTATCCTTTCTTGTAGTACACGAATTTTTCCGCTTTCTGTAATAATAAGCCCTTGCATTGGTTTCGTATAGTTTGTTTGCACTCAGTATCAGTTGGGGCGTAAACTCCTCATCTTCGTTCAATAATCCTTGGGTAAACTGCAAGCCTTGTAA
This sequence comes from uncultured Prevotella sp., assembly GCA_946999045.1. Taxonomy (GTDB): domain Bacteria; phylum Bacteroidota; class Bacteroidia; order Bacteroidales; family Bacteroidaceae; genus Prevotella. The sequence continues at coordinate 28,792 of CAMQBR010000005.1, read as the reverse complement.
TAAACTTTGCTTAAATAGTATGCAGCATGCCGAAGCATGTAAATTCTTTTTGCTCATATACTCGCTACCCAACATCGGACCTTGTACATCGTACGCTGTTTTTTGCTGTTTGGTTCGTACAAAATTATATACCACGACATCAGCATCATGATAACGTATCATGTCCAAACAGTGCTCATAAACAAAGGATAATAGTGCATCATCACCGTCAACAAATTGTATATACTTGCCTTGAGCCAAGCGCATACCTGTATTGCGAGCTTCAGATAAGCCTCTGTTTGTTTGCCTTATGTAAATTATTCTATTCCAATATTCACATAAATCATTGAGTAAAGGAGCTGAAGAGCCATCATCTACCACAATGATTTCGCACTCGTTTGCGTCAAGCGACAAGGTAAGAATACTATCTAAACATTCTGTAACCAAAGAAGCTGGCAAATTATAAATAGGTACAATGAAGCTAACTAATGGCTTCTTCGATACACCTTGTGTATAAATTGGTTCAGTTGGCATAAGCGTTGAAGTCCTATAAGGTTTAAGAGTTTTATTTTTATTGGTATATTCTTTTCTTCATTACGATGAAAAGGAGGTAAAATAGGGATATCGCCTGTTTGCTCATACACATCCAGCTGTATGTTAAGTACATGTGCATAATAAGTAACAAAGCCTTTCCTGTATGCCAGTTCTGGATTTTTAAGCACATCTATATGAGCTTGCAGCAGCTGGTTCAGTTCTTTACCCTGTGCCATTGCCGTAATACCTTGCGGATTGTTGCAATAATAGTACAGTCCTTTATTAGTTGTTGCTACACATTTGCAAAGTTTTAATAACAGGGGCAAGGTATGTACATCCTCAAAAACAGTGTTAATGGGATAGCTTACTTGACCAAATAATGTGCGCTTATAAATCTTATTCCATGCATAGGTATGTAGGTAAGCCTTTCCTATAAGCCAATAATTAAGCATATCGTGGTACTTTTGTGGTATGAAATTAAGTTGTTTGCACCGTTTACTATGCTTGTAAATTTGCGTCATAGGATATTCCAGAATGTCAATGTCTGGTTGTGTAGACACAATATTCATCAATTGTAAAAATGTATCCTTGCACACATAATCATCGCTATCAACAAAGGTGATATACTCTCCCGTTGCTATTTTTATCCCTGCGTTGCGTGCCGCACTCAGTCCGCTATTAGGCTGATGAATTACCCTTATTCGATAATCTTTCATTGCATAACGATTACAAATAGAAGGACAATTATCTGGCGAACCATCATCTACCAATATCATCTCCCATTGATGGTAGGTTTGGTGTAATATACTATCTACACACCTTTCCAAGGTTTGCTCTACTTTATAAACGGGAACAATGATACTTAATAGCATAATGTGTTTTTTTGATTTTATGTATTGCAAAGATAAGAGTTTTTTACATAAAACTATAACCTGCCAAGTAATATTTGAGTGCAACTTAAATCGTGATTTTGTAAAATCCCAAATTTGTAAAAAAAAAAGCCAATATTTTAACACTTCTCAATGTTGTATTCTAGAAGAAAATACTATGCTTTTATCTTTCTTAACTGGGCTATTTTCGTAACTTGTACGTCTTTATCGTCTTATTTGTATCATTTTGTAGCACTAAGTGGTATTGATTGCATGACTAACCCAATGTTATAATGCTCTATTTTACACCTGTTTTATCTTTAAAATGTATTATTTTCTTAACTTTTTTTGATTAGTAATATTATAATTTGTTGATAATGAGCCTAATGAGAGAATACTCAAAATTATAGTATTTCTAACCAATAGATAATATTTTTCAAATATTGCAAATATAAAGAAGCCAATGTAAAGATATTTCAAGTAGTACAATATAGTTGTATATAGGGCTTTTTGTATTACCACATTAAGTTTGTATAACCAATATAAAACAAGTGTTTTTTTTACTAAAAATGTAATAAAATTATTTTGTTTACGTTAAATATAATATGACAAAAGAAAATAGAAATAAAACCTATGGACATATATTAAAGTACACAGGACTCTTTGGTGGTGTACAAGGACTAAGCATACTGATAGGTGTTATTCGTAATAAGCTGGTAGCACTTATTTTAGGTCCAGATGGTATGGGACTTATGTCTATTTTTAATTCTACAATACGGCTCATATCCGACTCTACTAGTTTTGGCTTAGGTATGAGTGCCGTTAGAAAGCTGTCTGTTGTTTATGAGCAAGGTGATGATGCGGAAATAAAGAGATGTATCAGCATCATTAGATTTTGGAGCCAGTTAACCGCCTTACTAGGTATGGTGGTGTGCATAGTACTGAGTCCGCTGCTTAGCAAATGGGTATTTGAATGGGGTAATCACTCCTTACACTTTGTTTTACTCTCTGTAGTAGTAGCATTAACCGCTATTTCGGGAGGCGAACTGGCTATCTTAAAAGCCATTAGGCAGTTAAAAGCGTTAGCCAAAATATCCTTTTTTAATATCGTTGGTGCACTGATAACATCCATACCATTGTTCTATATATGGTATCAGGCAGCTATTGTTCCTTCGCTTATTATAGTAGCGTTAATGCAAATGTTACTAACTATCTATTTTTCTCACCGACAATATGCTATACGTTTATGCTATAGTAAAAGTTTATGGGTAGCAGGTAAGCCTATGATTAAGATAGGTATAGCTTTTGTACTGGCAGGGGTGATGGGGAGCGGAGCCGATTTTTTAATTCGCAGATACCTTAATGTATTAGGCTCTGTTGAGACTGTAGGGTTATATAATGCTGCATATATGATGACGATGACTTATGCTGGTATTGTTTTTACAGCTATGGAGACCGATTATTTTCCCCGTTTGTCATCAATTAAAGGTAATGGCGCTTTATTAAGTGATATTGTTAATAGCCAGATAGAAGTATCGTTACTTATTATTTCTCCTATGTTAGTAGCATTTATGGTTGGTATTCCCGTAATATTACCTTTATTATATAGTCATGAATTTATGTCTTTGCAGCTCATGGTACAAACCATGGTACTAGCTATGTATATACGTGCCATTAAGTTACCCATAGCGTATGTACCATTAGCCAAAGGAAACCCTATACTTTATACTCTAATGGAAGGAATATACTATATTGTATTTGTGTTAGCAATTATAGAAAGTTTTTCTTTTTATCAACTATTAGGAATCGGATTTGCTATTACTTTGGTAGCATTATTTGATTTTATCATGTTATCTATTTGTATGTATAAGGTATACCAATACTCTATATCATCTTCTGTTTGGAAATATGCTGGTATTCAGCTAAGTATAGGATTGGGAACATACATTATGGTACAAATGCTACATGGTGTGTGGTATTGTATTGCAGGTGCCATCTTAACTTTGATGAGTGCATACATATCTTTATATATTCTTAAAAAGAAAACTAATATATGGAATAAGTTAAAAGCTAAGCTATGGGAGAGCGATAGCAATCTTTGAGGATAGGTATAGAAACGTATGCTGTTAGATGCAAAATATACTTATTTTAAGCTCTTTCAATTATCCTCTGAACACAAAGTTTTGCAAATAGTATCCGACGAGCCAATATTTTTCCATTCATATATTATACTAAAGCAGGTTCTATAAAGGCAGGTTCTACAAATTAGTTTTTTAGTCTTTGAATCAAAAAACAGCAGTGCAAGCCGAATACAATCAAACAAATTTGAATTGTTAAGGCGTAGCCTGTTTTCTATAAAAAGAAGCCAAAAGATAACAAAACGTATTTCGTACAAATAACCATACGTTATATGGTGGTAATTTATAGAACCAGCCTTAAGGTGCGTTGCTACCCTTAACTTTATTTTACTCTTAATAAAAATCTATATGCAAAAACATATCTTCATATGATTGTTTTAATCTAATATTTAGTATCTTTGCAATACTAAAAACTGTTGTGTAAGGAAAACAACAATCTATAAAGAATTTAATAAAATGCGCATAGCGCAAAAAATTATGGCTAAAATTACAACAATTGGTATTCTTACTTCGGGTGGTGATGCCCCAGGAATGAACGCTGCCATAAGGGCGGTAACCCGTGCTGGTATATGTAATGGGTTTAAAATTAAAGGTATCTATAAAGGCTTTGAGGGGTTAATTAATGATGAGATTAAAGATTTCTCAACCGAAAATGTAAGTGGAATCATTATGTCTGGAGGTACAATCCTCAAGACGGCTCGTAGTAAAGAGTTTTTTACGCCCGAAGGGAGAAAAAAAGCATATGATAACTTACAAAAACACGAAATTGGTGCTTTGGTAGTTATCGGTGGTAATGGTTCACTAACAGGTGCTATGTTGTTTGCACAAGAACATGATATTTGTTGTATAGGTTTGCCTGGAACCATTGATAACGATTTATATGGAACAGATTCTACAATAGGATATGATACCACACTTAATACTATTGTTGAGTGCGTAGACCGTATTCGTGATACAGCACAGAGCCATGAACGCATATTCTTTGTTGAAGTAATGGGACGTGATGCTGGCTTCTTAGCACAAAATAGCGCAATAGCATCAGGTGCAGAAGCAGCTATCATACCAGAGGACAGTACAGATGTTGACCAGTTAGGGCACTTTATGGAGCGTGGTATCCGTAAGTCTAAACGATCGTGTATCGTTATCGTAAGTGAAAGCCCTAAGTGTGGCGCACTTTATTATGCAGACCGTGTACGCAATGAGTTCCCTGGATATGATGTGCGTGTATCAATCTTAGGACACTTACAACGTGGCGGCAGACCTTCGGCACACGACCGTATCATGGCAAGTAGAACAGGTGTAGGTGCAGTAGAAGCCATTATGCAAGGACAGCGAAATATAATGATAGGCATTAAGAACAACGAAATAGCTTACGTACCATTGAGCGAAGCTATCCGGAGCGATAAGCCTTTTGATAGAAAGCTTATTAAAGTTTTGGATGAATTGAGTATTTAATCGTGTTTCTGGTATGCTGTTGACTGCAAAATACGAGGATATTAGTGTAAGTGAAATAGATGTTAATATAGTGTTAAGTTTTTGTTAATATTAAGATGAAGCGTTGGGAGTTATCTCATTTTTTTGTATATTTGCAATACTAAACAATACAAGAACCAGAAAAATAAATTCATATAAAAATAATTAGTTATGTCACAACAGAATGGACATATTTCACAGATTATCGGGCCTGTAATCGATGTTTATTTTGATACAAAAGGTCAAAATCCAGAATCTGTATTACCTAAAATATATGATGCTTTGATTGTTAAACGTGATGACGGTAGCGATCTAATCATTGAAACACAACAACATATAGGAGAAGATACTGTACGCTGTGTGGCTATGGATAATACAGACGGTTTGCGGCGTGGGCTTGCGGTGATTGCTACAGGAAGTCCTATAACCATGCCATCGGGCAAACAAATTAAAGGTCGTATGATGAATGTGGTTGGTTCTGCCATTGATGGTATGAAGCAATTGTCTAAAGAAAAGCCTTATCCTATCCACAGAGCATCTCCTAAGTTTGAAGATTTGTCTACTCATAAGGAAATATTGGCAACTGGTATCAAGGTGATTGACTTACTGGAGCCTTACATGAAAGGTGGAAAAATAGGTTTGTTCGGTGGTGCTGGTGTTGGTAAGACAGTGCTCATTATGGAGCTAATTAACAACATCGCTAAGGGACACAACGGTTATTCTGTTTTTGCTGGTGTGGGCGAACGTACTCGAGAGGGTAATGACTTGATTAGAGATATGATAGAATCGGGTGTTATTCGCTATGGTGATAAGTTCCGCAAAGCCATGGAAGAAGGAAAATGGGATTTGTCATTGGTTGATCCTGAAGAGTTGGCTAAATCACAAGCAACACTTGTTTATGGTCAGATGAACGAGCCACCTGGAGCACGTGCTTCAGTAGCTTTGTCTGGTTTGACCGTTGCAGAGGAGTTTCGCGACAACGGGGTAAATGGAGATGGACAGGGAGCTGATATTATGTTCTTCGTTGATAATATTTTCCGTTTCACGCAGGCTGGTTCTGAGGTATCAGCTTTGTTAGGTCGTATGCCTTCTGCCGTTGGTTATCAACCTACATTAGCATCAGAGATGGGTGCTATGCAAGAGCGTATTACATCTACTAAAAAGGGGTCTATTACTTCTGTTCAGGCTGTGTATGTACCTGCAGATGACTTGACAGACCCTGCTCCTGCTACAACATTTACACACTTGGATGCCACAACAGAGTTGAGCAGAAAAATTACAGAGTTGGGAATCTATCCTGCTGTAGACCCATTAGGCTCTACATCACGAATATTGGATCCGTTAATTGTAGGAATAGAACACTATGAGTGCGCTCAGCGTGTAAAACAAATATTACAACACTATCAAGAGTTACAAGATATTATTGCAATCTTGGGCATGGATGAATTGTCTGATGAGGATAAGCAGATTGTAAACCGTGCCCGTAGAGTACAGCGTTTCTTGTCGCAACCATTTACTGTTGCTGAACAGTTTACGGGTGTGAAAGGCGTAATGGTTTCTATTGAAGATACAATCAAAGGGTTTAACATGATTCTTGATGGCAATGTAGATGATCTGCCCGAGCAAGCTTTCTTGAACGTTGGCACAATTGAAGACGCTATAGAAAAAGGTAAGAAGTTGCTGGAAGCAGCTAAAGGATAGGGTAGTACTTAAATAAGTAAAATGACCGATATGCTGACACTAAGAATAATATCTCCTGAAAAAGTTGTTTTCGATGGCGAAGTAATACAAGTTATCGTTCCTGGAACAATGGGGGAATTTGAAATTTTGGTAAATCATGCACCTATCATATCATCACTCGAAATTGGTACTATTACCTATAAAGATAAAATGGGTAAAGAGCAATCTTTGCAGATTCAAGGTGGATTTGTAGAGGTCCAGAAGAATATAGTAAGTGCGTGTGTTGAATTATAGTCGTAAAAGATCATGGGTGATAGCAAGAAAACAAAACATCGATACATGAAGCAAAGTGTTGCATTGCTGGTCATTGTTACTTTGTTGGAGGTATCGGCAGTTCTCTTTTTCAACCTGTATAATTTAACGGCAGCTATTATAGTAAGTGTTATCTATGCTGCAATAATAGAATTTGCTGATATTATTGTGTGGAGCAAGGTGGCTGACGAACATGAAGGTAGCTTGACTACATTTTTTATGGGTGTGTCTGGAATTAGGTTTCTTTCAGCTATAGCAGTAATGTTTGTATATTTCTTGGTATCAAATCGTGGTAACATGATTTATCCATTGCTGTTCTTTATGGTCTATTATTTAAGTATTTTGTGTCACCATTCTCTATTCTTTTTGAGAAAATTGAGGTAAACAAGAGTTTCGCTTCTCAGCGATAATGAATTATTTATAATGAAACAGATAAGAACCATATCTCTCTTTATCATGTTTTTATTGGCATCGGTTAATGTCTTTGCTAATAATGACAAAGGTAAATCATTGAATATTCCTCAGATTGTGTTGGAACACTTGGCCGATTCTTACGAGTGGCACATCGCATCTTATCAGGGAAAACACATCAGCATTCCATTACCAATCATTGTTAAAAGTAGAACAACTGGTGAATGGTACGTGGGTACTGCTAAAAATTTACCAAAGCAATTTTTCTTTGATGACAGTCATCACGGCAAGATATATGAACATTTAGCTAATGGCAAAAGTGTACGGCCGCTTGACTTTAGTATTACAAAGGTAGTAGCACAAATATGGATTGTAGTAATTGTACTCATCATTGTATTTTTGAGTTGTGCAAGATGGTACAAAAAGACAGATGAGAAGAGTAAAGCTCCAAAAGGGTTTGTGGGCGTTATGGAGATGTTTGTAATGTATATCTATGATGATTTGATACGCCCATCGGTAGGCGAACATAGCTATAAACGTTTTGCTCCTTATTTGCTAACTGTATTCTTTTTCATTTTTACTTGTAATATCATTGGCTTAATTCCTATTTTCCCAGGTGGAAGTAATATTACAGGTAACATCAACATAACATTCTTTTTGGCATTATGTTCAATGATTGCCATTAATTGTTTTGGCAACAAGGAGTATTGGAAAGATATATTTTGGCCTCATGTGCCTGTCTTCTTAAAGGCTCCTATTCCATTGATGCCTGTTGTAGAAATTTTTGGTGTGTTTACAAAGCCATTTGCATTGATGATACGTCTTTTCGCCAATATGATGGCAGGACACGCAGTGATACTTAGTTTCACTTGTGTTATCTTTTTAGGATGGTCAATGGGTGCAAGCTATGGTTTAGGATTGAATATCTTTAGTGCTATCATGCTTCTCTTCATGAATCTCTTGGAGGTATTGGTAGCGTTCATTCAGGCATACGTATTTACAATGCTGAGTGCTGTATTTATAGGATTAGCTCATCCAGAACCACATACAGAAGGATAAAGTAATAGAGTAAAATAAAAATATTAATAACTATAAAAACAAAACGTATTATGATGATTTCAACATTATTAGCAGCAGAAGGTTTAGCACAGCTTGGCTGTGGTTTAGGTGCAGGTATCGCAACAATTGGTGCAGGTATTGGCATTGGTAAAATAGGTGGTAGTGCAATGGATGCTATTGCACGTCAGCCAGAAGCTACAGGAAAGATCCAAATGAACATGATTTTAACATCTGCCTTCATTGAAGGTTGTGCCTTATTTGCTATTGCAGCTTGCGCCTTCCTTATTAAGTAATTAATTCGAAGATAAGAATGGAGAATTTACCATCAATATTAACTCCTGATCTCGGGCTTCTCTTTTGGATGCTTTTGGCGTTTCTGGTGGTTCTCTTTGTCCTTGCCAAATATGGTTTTCCAGCAATCATCAATATGTCTGAAAAGCGCAAAGAATACATTGATAGTAGTTTGCGTAAGGCTTATGAGGCAACCGAACGTTTAGCAAACATTCAAAAAGAGGGAGATGCTATTCTGCATGAAGCACGTGAAAAGCAAGCTAACATCCTAAAAGAGGCTGCTGATACACGTGATATGATTGTAGAAAAAGCTCATGAGAAGGCAAAGGATGAAAGTTCTCGTCTAATCACTGAGGCTCGGACAGAGATAGATGTTGAAAAACAAAATGCTATGCATGATATTCGTTCTCAGGTAGCAGAGCTTTCTGTTCAGATAGCCGAAAAGGTTATGCGTGAGAAACTATCATCAAAGGATAGCCAAATGGAGTTAATCAACAAATTACTGAATGATATTTCTGTTGAAAAGACTAAAGGTTAGAATAAGATGAACACAGGCGTAATAGCTGTTAGATATGCTCGGGCTCTCTTGAAATGTGCGCTCGAAATGAAATTGGAAAAGGAGGTATATCAGGAAATGATGATACTGTCAGATTGTTTTATGCGTGTAGCTGATTTCAAACAAACAATATCTAATCCATTACTGAATGGCAAGAATAAGCAAAGTTTAATAGAAACAGCATGTGGAAATAATACTTCAGAACTTACAAAAAACTTTATTTCATTGGTCTTGCGTGGGGGAAGAGAGAATATTTTGCAATATATGGCAGCATCTTATATTACCTTATATCGTCAACAAAAGAATATTATTTGTGGTAAACTGATTACCGCAACAGCTGTAACTACAGATATACAAAACCGGATGGAGCAACTAATTCATAGCAAATCTGCTGGAACTATACAGCTCCAATCTGAGATTAACTCAGATATCATCGGTGGTTTTATTCTGGAATACGATTCTTATAGAATGGATGCCAGTGTTCAAACTCAACTAACTCATATTCTGAAGCAGCTAAAGAAATAATTTAAACAAAGAAACAATGTCAGATAAAATAAAACCAAGTGAAGTGTCAGAGGTACTACTTCAACAGTTGAAAGGCATTCAGTCCGATTTGAAATTCGATGAAGTGGGCACCGTTCTTAATGTAGGTGATGGTGTTGCCCGTTTGTACGGATTGCGAAATGCTGAAGCTAACGAGCTGTTGGAATTTGAAAACGGTATCATGGCTATCGTGATGAACCTTGAGGAGGATAATGTTGGTTGTATTCTGTTAGGACCAACATCTGGTATTAAAGAGGGCATGACTGCAAAACGTACACACCGTATTGCTTCTATTCGTGTAAATGATAATATGTTAGGTCGTGTTATCAATCCATTAGGCGAAGCTATTGATGGTTTGGGCGAGCTAGATATGACCAATTCTTTTGAGATGCCACTTGATCGTAAAGCACCTGGCGTTATTTACAGACAACCAGTAAAGGAACCACTTCAAACTGGAATTAAGGCTGTTGACTCAATGATTCCAATCGGTAGAGGGCAGCGAGAATTGATTATCGGTGACCGCCAAACTGGTAAAACGGCTATTGCAGTAGATACTATTATCAACCAAAAGAGTTTTTATGAAGCAGGTAAACCTGTATATTGTATCTATGTGGCTATCGGACAAAAGGCTTCTACGGTTGCCAATCTTGTTCAGATATTAAAGGAACACGGAGCTTTACCATATACTATTATTGTTTCGGCTACTGCTGCCGACCCAGCTGCTATGCAGTATTACGCTCCATTTGCAGGCGCTGCCATTGGCGAATACTTCCGAGACAGGGGGTTGTCTGCATTGGTTGTATATGATGATTTATCTAAACAAGCTGTTGCTTATCGTGAAATATCATTGATTTTGCGTCGTCCTTCTGGTCGTGAGGCTTATCCTGGTGATGTATTCTATCTTCACTCTCGATTGTTGGAACGTGCTGCACGTATCAACGATCAGCAAGAAGTTGCAGAAATGATGAACGATTTACCTGCATCTTTAAAAGGATATGTAAAGGGAGGTGGTTCGTTAACTGCCCTTCCTATCATAGAAACACAGGCAGGTGATGTTTCTGCATATATTCCTACCAACGTAATTTCTATTACAGATGGACAGATTTATTTGGAAACAACTTTGTTTAACCAAGGCTTCCGCCCTGCTATCAATGTTGGTATTTCTGTATCACGTGTAGGTGGTAGTGCTCAGATTAAGAGTATGAAGAAAGTTGCTGGTACGTTGAAAATTAATATGGCACAATATCGTGAACTTGAAGCCTTCTCTAAGTTCTCAAGTGATATGGATGCCGTTACAGCGATGACATTGGATAGAGGTCGTAAGAATAATCAATTATTAATACAGCCTCAATATAGTCCTATGCCTGTTGGTGAACAAGTAGCTATTATCTATTGTGGAGTTCATGGCTTAATGGCAGATGTGCCAATAGATAGTGTACGTAATTGTCAGGATACTTTTTTGGAGTCAATGAGAACCAAACATCAAGATGTGATAGAAATATTAGCTTTTGGACAGTTGCCAGAAGAAGCAATCAAGACCATAGAAGCTACCATGGCGGATGTAACTGCTCAATATAAATAATAATAGCCTATGCCATCACTCAAAGAGATAAAGTTGCGCATTGCCAGTGTTAAAAACACGAGGAAAATTACAAGTGCCATGAAAATGGTATCATCAAGTAAACTTCATCATGCGCAAGTGCAAATAGAAAATATGCTTCCGTATGAAAATATGATGGAGCATATTCTGAAATCTTTTTTGGCTTCTATGCCCAATACTAATACAGAATTCAGTAAAGAGCGTTCTGAAGTGAAGAAAGTAGCTTTGATAGTGTTTGCTTCTAACAGTAGTTTGTGTGGAAGTTTTAATGGTAATGTATTAAAACTCATGTTACAAGCTGTTGATGAGTACCAGCATTTAGGAAAAGAGAATATTATTATTTATCCTATTGGCAGAAAGGTTGCAGAGAAGGTTAAGAAGTTGGGACTTTTTTCTGCAGGAGATTTTATCAATTTGGCTGATAAGCCTAATGCGCATGAGTGTCAGGTTATTGCCCGTGAAATAGCACTGAAGTTTGTTAAAGGAGAATTTGATAAGGTTGAGATGATATATTATCACTTTAAAAGTGCTGGTACACAAGTCTTAACTCGCAAGACATTCTTGCCTATAGACTTGTCTACGGAGATAAGGTGGAGTAATGACCGAGACCTTTCTTCAAACCGTGTAACAGCTAAAGCTCAAGAATATTTGCGCAAAAAGAATTCTAAGAAAGGGGTAAAGAATATTGACGCAAAGCCTATCCATGATAATTTTATAGTTGAACCTAATATCAAATCTGTTCTTGAAACATTGATTCCTAAACAATTGCATTTAATGTTGTATACGGCATTGCTTGATAGCAATGCAAGTGAACATGCCGCACGTATGGTTGCTATGCAAACAGCTACAGATAATGCCGATGAATTACTAAGTTCATTGAACTTACAATTGAATAAGGGACGTCAGCAAGCTATCACCAATGAGTTGCTGGATATCGTAGGAGGTTCTGTTAATAACTAATATGGTAAGCATTCAATATGAACAGTATGGAGGTAAGAAAAATAAATAAGCCTACTATTTATTAGTGAGCTTGTTTTATTTAAAGACACAAATATTAAGGGCAAAACTTGTTGGTGTTTGGATTGTATTAAAATCATGAAAAACACCACAAAGGGTTGCCTTGAGACTGGGGACGAAGCTCCTGAAGAGCACAATCAGCAATACAAGAGAGAGAGACAGCAGTCTCCCTCAATATTAATTAACTTTGTATTGTGAAATATTATAAATTAACAATATAACAAAGGTTGCAAATTTTGTCTCTATAACGTTTCGTGTGAGTAATCTTGTTTTGTTCCACCCGTTAACATATTTTTGTTCAAAAGCCTCTAACCCTCTTTTTCGCAAGTTGAATTTGTGAGTTCAATCTTTCTGTGAGTTCAATCTTTCAAGAATACCATTGTTAACATTTCTCATAATAAAACATTTCTCATAATAAATAGATACTTGATGTCAAGTATGTGTTCCCTAACCATTGTTGCAAAGTTACCCCTTGGCTTGATGGTTGATTGTTCCACCGTATTACACCACTTCTCAATCCTTTCTACAGAATCTTTTGTAATTCATGAATATATTTGCAAACGACTACTTGAGGCCATAAGTTGTGCTGATGGTGGGTAGGTTATCAGAATGCTTTCTAATTCCGCTATTTTCTTTGTAGAGAGCTTCTTGTTGTTCAGCAGTGTGAAGCAGATGCCCCTTTAGCAGTTTGGTTCCCTTATGCTCCTCCTTTTGTGCCATATTAACCATCTCGGCTACCCACACGAAATGTTATAGATTGAAAAAGATAAATAAGAAAATGCTAATTTTGAGTAATTTTTTTACGCCTCATATTTCATATTCTGAATTATAGGTAATGTTGTCTGTCAGAACTTTCACATTTTAGTTTCTGAATTCTAAATTACTCATGGTGGTAAGGCTCACCTTTTATAATAGTGCATGCACGGTATATCTGTTCAGCAAAAATAAGTCGAGTCATTTGATGAGAGAATGTCATGTGAGAGAGTGATAGCAGATCGTTAGCTCGATGATACACCTCTTGAGAAAATCCATATGGACCACCAATAACAAATACTAGCTTACGAGCTTGTTGTATTTTACGTTCCAACCAAGATGCCAATTCAATGCTCCTTAGTTCCTTGCCATGCTCATCCAGTAATACAACGATGTCGGCAGAAGAAATTTTCTTTAGGATAAGTTTCCCTTCTTGATCTTTCTGTTGCACCTCAGTCATCTTCTTGTTATTCTTTAACTCGGGGATAACCGTTATTGAGAAAGGCACGTAGTGATTAATTCTGCTTACGTAATCTTCTATGCATGCAATGAAATGCCGATTAACAGTTTTACCAACCAATAACAATTCTATCTTCATATCCGCTTTAATAGATAGTCATAAAAAGGCTACATTTACCAATCCTTGTAATTGTGGTATAAGATTTATAAAACCAGCCTATTTTTTTACTTCTCTTTTTGCTGTATCTGTTCGTTTTTTCTGATATTTTTTAGATGATACTCATTCTTACGCTTGGGATTCATAGGAAACCATCCTTTCTCTACTCGCTTTTTCTGGTCTAACAGTTCACCAATGCCCCAAAGAGAAGAGGCTCCTACTACACCGAAGAGGGCAGAGCATATAACGTTTTCAACAAACAAGGACGCTATAATACATAGGATGCCAACTAATAAAAAAAATACCCAAGGGCGTGTGCCCCACCTATATTCGGCTTTAATAACAATAGGATGAAATACCCCGATGATAAAAAATGTAGATATAGCAATAATAATTCCTTTATAATACATTGTTCGTTTCTTATATTGAGACAAAGGAGAATGGATACACCTTTATCAATGAAATTATATTCAAAATGGTAGTTTATAAAATGTACAAAAATTGTACTTTGTGCAAAAGTACAAAAAAAATATCAGAACTTCGGTTTTATCTCATTTAAAATTACTATCTTTGCATAAAATAGGCATTGTCTCAACAAAATCAAGTAAGTATGGTTAATGACATAGCTTGAGCAATAAACCCTTGAAAGGGCGATAGTATAGGATTGTTCCTATCACCGTATCTTGTACTCTATTATAAATTAAAAATGATGTTCAAGTTCGTTTTTTAACATTACTAAAACTTGTTTTTTCTTTGGATTGCACTATTTTTGTATAAAATAAAAAACAATAACGAAATATCATGGCAATGGAAAACAATGCAGAACTGATTGCCCAGTGTGAACAAAAGGCAAAACAATGGCTGTCTCCATCGTTTGATGAAGAGACACAAAACGAAGTGAAAGCAAAACTTGAAGCAGAGGATAAAACTGAATTAATAGAGTCCTTCTATAAAGATTTAGAGTTTGGTACAGGTGGCTTGCGCGGTATTATGGGGGCAGGCAGCAATCGTATGAATATCTACACTGTAGGAATGGCAACACAAGGTTTTGCTAACTATCTGAAAAAAAATTTTAAAGAGCATGAGAGCATATCGGTTGTAGTATGCCACGATTGTAGAAATAACAGTAGAAAGTTTGCTGAGACTGTAGCAAATATATTTTCTGCCAATGGGATAAAGGCTTATTTGTTTAATGAGATGCGCCCAACGCCAGAATGCTCTTTCGCTATTCGGTATTTGGGATGTCAAGGTGGTGTAAATATTACGGCCAGTCATAATCCTAAGGAATACAATGGTTACAAGGCTTACTGGGAAGATGGTGCACAGGTATTGTCTCCACATGATGTAGGTATAATAGAAGAGGTAGGAAAGGTTAAGGTTCAGAATGTGAAGTTTGCTGGCAAACCAGAACTTATTCAACTCATAGGAGAAGAGGTTGATCAAGCTTATTTGGATGCAGTTAAGACAGTAAGCATTGATCCTGCAGTTATCAAGCGGCAGCATGATTTGAAAATAGTCTATACTCCATTACATGGAACAGGCATGACAATGATTCCTCGTTCGCTTAAATATTGGGGCTTTGATAATGTACATTGTGTAAAAGAACAAATGGTAAAAGATGGTAATTTTCCCACTGTTGTATCTCCAAATCCAGAGAATGGTGAAGCATTAACCTTGGCTCTGCGCGATGCTAAAAAGTTAGATGCCGATATTGTTATGGCAAGTGATCCTGATGCCGACCGTGTGGGTATGGCTTGTAAGAACGATAAGGGTGAGTGGATTTTGATTAATGGTAACCAAACTTGTCTCATCTTCTTATATTATATTATTACTAATCGTAAGAATATGGGCTTGCTAAAGCCAACAGATTATATTGTTAAAACCATCGTTACAACCGAAGTTATTCGTAAGGTAGCTGAGAAGAACAATATTGAGATGTTAGATTGCTATACTGGCTTTAAGTGGATAGCTCGTGAGATACGAGTTGCAGATAAAAATAAGAAGTACATTGGTGGTGGCGAAGAGAGCTACGGATTTATGGCAGCTGACTTTGTTCGCGATAAATGTGCAGTAAGTGCTATGTGTTTGTTGGCAGAGATTTGTGCGTATGCTAAAGATCAAGGCAAAACGTTATACGACTTGTTGATGGATATCTATATGGAGTATGGCTTCTCTAAAGAACACACAGTTAACGTAGTTCGTCCAGGTAAAACTGGTGCTGATGAGATTAAGGCAATGATGGAGAACTTTAGAAATAACCCTCCTAAAGAATTAGGTGGCTCAAAGGTTGTCATTTGGAAAGACTACCAAACTCTCGAACAGAAAGACGTCAATGGTAATGTTACCAAACTTGATATGCCTGATACAAGCAATGTATTACAGTGGTTCTGTGATGACGATACAAAAGTTAGTGTTCGTCCATCGGGAACAGAGCCAAAGATTAAGTTCTATCTTGAAGTAAAAGGCATCATGAAGTGCACTGACGACTATCTGCGTTGTGATGCAGAAGCTGACAAGAAGATAGATGCTATCAAGAAGAGCTTACATATAGATGAATAGAAAACTTGATGTTTAAGGTTGGTTCTATAAATATGCCACCGTATATCGTGAATAATTTTTATTAAATACGTTTTGTTATCTTTGGACTTCTTTAAACTAGGCTGCATCTCAACGATTCAAGCAAGTTTTGATTGTGTTCGGTTTGCATTGTCTTTGGTTCAAAATGTAAGTTCGTATAGTCTGTGTAGTTTGATACACTCTTTCACTCACATTTTTATCTCAAAAAAAATAAGTCCAAAAGCTAACACCGCTAATTTATAAAATATCCTTAAGATTATAAACCGTTAAGCACATTGCGTGATATAGTTATATATTGCGTGATGTGCTTTTGTTATTAACCCATCAACTAATAAATAAATTCCAAATTAGCAAGAAGTATATTCTCAAAGTTGAATAAAAATATGTAACTTTGCACGATATAAAAAGAAAATACTAACTTAAATTACAAGCATGGAGACAAAAGAAACAATTCTTGTTACAGGTGGAACAGGTTTTATAGGTTCGCACACTACAGTAGAATTACAACAAGCTGGATACAACGTTGTTATTGTAGATAATCTTTCAAACTCTAAAATTGAAGTTTTAGATGGCATTGAAAAGATAACAGGTATCCGTCCAAACTTTGAAAAAATAGACCTAAGAAGTCTTGAAGAAACAGAAAGCGTATTTAAGAAATACAACAACATTTCTGGTATCATCCACTTTGCTGCATCAAAGGCTGTAGGCGAAAGTGTAGAAAAACCACTGCTGTATTACCGCAACAATATTATATCTCTTATTAATTTATTAGAGTTGATGCCTAAATATCATGTTAAGGGCATTATCTTCTCAAGTAGTTGTACCGTTTATGGTCAGCCAACTCCTGAAAATCTTCCTGTTACCGAAGAAGCTCCTATACAGAAAGCATTATCTCCATATGGCAATACTAAGCAGATAAACGAAGAGATTATTCAAGATTATATTCACAGCGGTGCTGCCATCAAGAGTGTTATCTTAAGATATTTCAACCCCATTGGAGCACATCCTTCAGCATTGATAGGAGAATTGCCTAATGGTGTACCAAACAACTTGATACCATACGTAACACAAACAGCCATGGGCATTCGCAAGCAATTAACTATCTTTGGAAACGATTACGACACACCTGATGGTACTTGTATCCGCGATTATATATATGTTGTAGATTTAGCTAAAGCCCATGTCGCAGCCATGAAGCGTGTTTTAGAAAAGGATACCGATGCGCTTGAGATATTTAATATAGGTACAGGTCGAGGCGAATCCACACTTGAGATAGTACAAGGTTTTGAGAAAGCTACTGGCGTTAAGCTAAATTGGAAATACGGACCTCGTCGTGAGGGCGATATTGAAAAGGTTTGGGGCAATGTAGACAAAGCCAATAAGGTATTGGGTTGGAAAGCTGATACGCCTTTAGAGGATGTCTTGGCATCTGCATGGAAATGGCAAGAAAAACTTCGCAAAGACGGAATCATGTAGATAATTCATAATTTGCAACCAGCAAGAAACGAAGAATTTTGCGCTACAAACGGTGATCGAAGTAAGTAATCAGTTAATATTGTTTAATAAAAAAAAAGAATATGGTTATATCATACATTTGTTCGCTATTTTGTAGTACCTTTGTACACACTGTTACGAGATAGCAGTATTAATTCAAACCTATAAAAATAAAAAAAAACAAAACAATGGCAACAAAAATCAGATTGCAACGCGGCGGTCGTAAAAGTTATGCTTTCTATAGCATTGTAATCGCTGATGCAAGAGCACCACGTGATGGTAAATTTACTGAAAAGATTGGAACGTATAATCCGAATACGAATCCAGCTGCTGTAGATTTGAATTTCGACAGAGCTCTTTATTGGTTGGAAGTTGGTGCACAGCCAACAGACACAGTGCGTAACATTCTAAAGCGAGAGGGTGTGTATTTGATGAAACACCTGCGTGGTGGTGTAAAGAAGGGCGCATTTGACGAAGCAGCTATGCAAACTAAATTCGATGCTTGGAAACAAGATAAGGTAAAGGGATTGCAAGCTTGCGCTGACAATGAAGCTAAAGCTAAGAAAGATGTCCAGGTAAAAGTGCTTGAAGAAGAAAAGAAAATTAATGCAGCAATTGCGAAGAAAGTAGCAGAAAAGAAAGCTGCTGCCGCTAAGGCTGCTGAAGTAGCTGCTAATGCTGAAAACACAGAAGCTGCTGCTACAGAAGAAGCTCCTACAGAAGCTTAATATAAAATCTATAAAAAAAATTAAGTAGGAGGTAAACACTAATCATAGGTGTTTATCTCCTACTTTTGTGTTCACCAACCTCTCACACCGCCGTACATGCGGTTCCGTATACGGTGGTTTCTATTTTGGGTGTCATTTGAGATATGCTCCCCATTAAATCATACGGATACTATGGTCTTCTCCTTGTTGACATTGAGATATAGAGCATTCTCTATAAATCGAGTTACAGACACTCTCTCACTCGCACAGTAGCCCTTTTGTACTTGCATATCGGCATAGCACACGCAAATGGAAGTCCTCTTCGTTCGAGTTCTTTGTCTAATTTATTGAGCATAATATTAGACCTATAGCTCATTTTGCAGATGAAATGTGTCATACCCTTCGGTATATACTCATGTTTCGCCCATTCAAGATCGCTTCAGCACTAAATTAACGGTTCAAATTGCTCAACAGCTCATTAAAAAATAAAAAAATCATAAATATAAAATAGGTAACAAAAAAAATAAGGATTATTGCAGAATAATATGTACCTTTGTCATTCACTTAAACGAATAATAAAACATGAAACCTAAAGTATTACTAACAGCTGTAATGTGTGGTATTTTGTCTTGTGGGACAGCAGTAGCACAAAGTAGTGCCGATTACAGCATTGTTCCAATGCCAAAGCAAGTAGTAAAGACTACAAAGAAACCATTTGTTTTATCTTCATCGTCTGTCATTGTTTATCCTAAAAATGATGCAGACTTACAACGCAACGCTGAGTTCTTGTCGCAATATATTAAAGAGGTTACAGGTATTGCAGTTGCTGTAACATCAGAAAGAACTAAAAATGCTATATATTTATTACTGGATAAAAAAATAAAAAACGAAGAAGGTTATAGCATTTCTATAACAGATAAAAGCATTGTGGTAGCAGGTAAAACTCCTAAAGGTATTTTTTATGGTATACAAACGCTGAGAAAATCGTTGCCCATAGAACAAAATATGAAAGAGGTGTCATTCCCTGCAGGTATGATAAAAGATGCTCCACGCTTTGGTTATCGAGGATGTATGTTAGATTGTGGCAGACATTACTTTTCTGTTCCTTTTATAAAGAAATACATAGATATATTGGCTATGCACAATATGAATGTATTTCATTGGCATTTAACAGAAGATCAAGGCTGGCGTATCGAAATAAAGAAATATCCTAAGTTGACACAGATAGGAGCTATTCGAGATGAAACCGTTATCGGGCGTAACTCAGATGTTAGCGATGGTAAGCCATATGGAGGGTTTTATACACAAGAGCAAGCCAAAGAAATCGTGAAATATGCTGCTGACAGATACATCTCTGTAATACCTGAAATAGATATGCCAGGACATATGTTAGGTGCATTGGCAGCCTACCCAGAATTGGGATGTACTGGCGGTCCTTATAAGGTTGGTACTAAATGGGGCGTATTTGAAGATGTGCTTTGTTTAGGAAACGAAAAGACCTATCAGTTCTGTGAGGATGTGTTGTCAGAGATTATGGACATCTTTCCTTCAAAAATTATTGGTATTGGCGGTGATGAGGCTCCGCATGTACGTTGGGAAAAATGTCCTAAGTGCCAAAAGGTAATGGAAGAACAAAACTTGACAGCTAAAAAGCTGCAAGGTTATTTTACCAATCGCATAGAGAAGTTTATCAATAGTAAAGGCAGAAGCATTATTGGTTGGGATGAAATACTGGATGGTGATATTAACAAGAGTGCCATGGTAATGTGCTGGCGTGGTGTAGAACCAGGTATCAAGGCAGCCAAGCTGGGGCATGATGTAGTAATGTCGCCTACAACCTATGCTTATTTCGATTATTATCAAACAGATCAACGCAACAATGAGCCTTTGCTTATTGGTGGAAACCTTCCTATCGAGAAAACTTATAGTTATGAGCCATTGCCTGATGATTTGCCAGCTGAGGCTCGCCAACATATTATAGGTGTACAATGTAACTTGTGGACAGAATATATTGATAATGATAATTTGGCTCAGTATCAGGTGTTGCCCCGATTGGCTGCTATTTCAGAAATACAATGGGCTAACAAGAAGAAAAATTTTGAAGAGTTTAAGCAACGTGTAACACGATTAGCTAAACTTTACGATAAATACAATTATGTATATGCTAAGCATATTTGGAAGAAATAATTTTTTAATAAAATATTATTCAAAATGAGAGTCATTATTGAAGATAATTATGATGCTCTATCGCAGTGGGCTGCAGAGCATGTTATTGAGAAAATTAACAAATTTAATCCAACTAAGAAACATCCTTTTGTATTAGGATTGCCAACAGGATCATCTCCAGAAGGTATGTATGCTGCTTTGGTAAAAGCTAACAAAGAGGGTAGGGTGTCATTTAAAAATGTACTTACATTCAATATGGATGAGTATGTAGGTCTGCCCGAATCACACCCAGAGAGCTATCACTCATTTATGGCGCACAATTTGTTCGATCATATTGATTGCCCTAAAGAAAATATACATATATTAAATGGTAATGCCAAAGACTTGGAAGCTGAGTGCAAGGCATACGAGGAGAAAATTGCTGCTGCTGGTGGTATTGATTTGTTTATTGGTGGTATTGGTCCTGATGGTCATATTGCTTTCAATGAACCTTGTTCTTCACTTGCATCTCGTACACGTGTCAAGACTTTGACAACTGATACGATTATTGCCAACAGCCGTTTCTTTGACAATGATATGAATAAAGTGCCAAAGCATGCGTTGACTGTTGGAGTAGGTACCGTAATGGCTGCCAGAGAGGTAATGATATTATGTAATGGTCATCATAAGGCTCGTGCTTTGCAGGCTGCTATAGAAGGACCTGTTACGCATTACTGGACTATCAGTGTATTACAGCAACACCAACATGGTATTATCGTTTGTGATGAACCTGCTTGCGATGAATTAAAAGTGGGTACGTATCGTTACTTTAAAGACATAGAAAAAGATAATATTTAACTAACTTTAGGGGCTGGTAGTGTTTTAATTACTACTTGCCCTTTTAAGTAGTAGGTGCTTGATTACTTAATATTGAAAAAAATAACTTGAGCAATGAAGCCTTAAAAGGGGGCGGCATGATATGAGTCTCCCAATCTCTCCTCCTAGGAGGGGTTAGAAGTAAGCTTTGGAAGGGTGGTATAATATAGGATAGGAGTCCTCTTATCTCAGAGGATTATCCGATCTGCAATGAGTTTCTAAAAGGGCGACATAAGTATATATAATATCGTATGTGGTAAAAATATTTAAGTCTTCTCCCCTTATAGAAGTTGTCGTTTTACAATTTTGAGCATTGTGTAAATTACATAGGGGTATCCCCCAATGTTATGCATTTTGTCCTTTCAAGGCTTAATACCAGCATTGTTATAAATCAGAAAAAAAACTCCAGTTATCTTTTCAACTCTATTATATCGTTTTTATTTTTACTAATTATACTAAGCAACAAAAATATGAAATTAAATCTAAATCTAAGTTCTGAAATCGTATTAAACAGGGTGCCGATTGAAATATATCAGCCTGCAACGGCTATTGATAGGTCGGAGTTAACTCGTTATGAAAAGTTGAATACTAACATTTTTGCCAATGAAACTGAAGGTGCTAAGCATATAGCTAACAGTATTGCTAATATTATTAGAAGCAAACAAGAAGAAGGTAAGTTCTGTGTTCTTGGTTTGGGTACAGGTTTATCGCTTACTCCTATCTTTGACGAGTTAATTAGCCAATATAAGGCAAAGAAATTGAGCTTCCACAATGTAGTAATATTCAATGCTTACGAGTATTTTCCATTAACAGCTAAATCTCAAAATAGTAGTATCAGCCAGTTGCGCTCTCGCTTCTTGGATCATGTAGACATTGATCAGCACAACATTTTTACACTTGATGGTAGTATTGCACAGGAAGAAGTGCAAAGTCATTGTCGCTTGTACGAGGAACGCATCCATACCTTTGGTGGTATTGACATCATGTTAATAGGTATTGGTCGTAGTGGAAATATTGCCAGCAATCTTCCTGGTTCTACCGTTACATCTACCTCACGTATCATCTTGGTAGATAATGTGTCGCGACAGGAAATGACTTTGAGCTTTGGAACTAATGAACCTGTACCTCCTTGTTCTATCACAATGGGTATCGCAACCATTCTGCAGGCTAAGAAAATATTCCTTGCAGCATGGAGTGAAGAGAAAGCTGATATTATACAGCAAGCCATAGAAGGACCTATTACAGATACTGTTCCAGCTTCATTCTTACAAACACACAATAATGTAGAGGTGGTTATTGATCTCTCTGCTGCCAGCAGGTTAACGCGTATTGTTCACCCATGGCTTGTTAAATCTTGTCAGTGGACTGATAAGTTAGTTCGTTCGGCTTTGGTATGGTTGTGTCAATTAACCAAGAAACCTATCTTGAAGTTGACAAACAAGGATTATAACGACCACGGACTTACAGAGTTGTTAGCTCTTTATGGCTCTGCATACAATGCTAATATCAAGATATTTAATGATTTGCAGCACACTATTACAGGTTGGCCAGGTGGCAAACCAGATGCAGATGATACGTATAGACCAGAACGTGCAAAACCATTCCCAAAGCGTGTAATTGTATTCTCTCCGCATCCTGATGACGATGTTATTTCAATGGGGGGTACATTGCGAAGATTGGTTCAGCAAGGGCATGATTTACATGTGGCTTACGAAACTAGTGGAAACATTGCTGTTGGCGATGAAGAGGTAACTCGCTTTATGCACTTTATCAATGGCTTTAACCAGTTGTTTGGTGAATCAAAAGACGAAGTAATTAAGAAAAAGTACAGTGAGATTAAAAAGTTCTTGGCTCAAAAGAAAGAGAGCGATATGGATACATTAGACGTACGTACCATTAAAGGTTTAATACGTCGTGGTGAGGCTCGTACTGCTTGTACTTTTAATGGAGTACCACTTGATCATGTTCACTTCCTTGACTTGCCTTTCTATGAATCAGGTAAGATAGAAAAGTTACCAATGAGCATTAAGGATGTAGAGATTGTTCGTCAGTTATTGCAGCAGGTTAAGCCACATCAAATTTATATCGCAGGTGATTTAGCCGATCCGCATGGTACGCATAAGAAATGTACCGATGCTGTTTTGGCAGCTCTCGACTTAGAGAAGCAAGACGGTGCAGAATGGTTAAAAGATTGTCGTGTATGGATGTATCGTGGTGCTTGGGCTGAATGGGAAATTGAAAACATTGAGATGTGCGTTCCTATGAGCCCTGAAGAACTTCGTGCAAAACGTAATAGTATCTTGAAACATCAAAGTCAGATGGAGAGTGCTCCTTTCCTTGGCAATGATGAGCGTTTGTTTTGGCAACGTTCAGAAGACCGTAACCATGCCACGGCAGCACTTTATGACAGTTTAGGTTTGGCTTGTTACGAGGCCATGGAAGCCTTTGTAGAATACAAGGTGTGAGAAACGGATTTTTTTGATAAGAACTTCCTAATAATATTTTTTTACTATTTAATGTAAAGTTCCACACGCTCTATCTTTTCTTATATAGAAAAAATAGGGCGTGTTTTTTTTTATTAGAGAGAAGTAACGAAAGTATCCAACATTATAACCGCTTACGTTTTATGTCCTAGGCACCACGCTGCACGGGGAGGTTGAAAACACAAGTGCGCCGAGCTTCTCAAGTGGTGTTGTGGTCAAATCCCATCGTGTTATTTTGTGTCAGGGCGGTTCTATTGTCTTGTTCGTTCAGCGTATAGCTCGCTATACTCCTTCTCTCACAAACAAATTGACTTCAAAAATAGTCTCGCAGTCTGTCAAAGCTAATTTATAGAACCATCCTATACCGAGAAACCGCTCTCGTCAATGCCTGAAACATCGACTGTTAACAAAAGGTAACGTTATTTTTTTTTAAAAAATTCTTATTTTTGGCGTTACGCCAAATAATGTTGACTTTTGCATTCTGTCATTTTATAGAAGTGTATAGTTCGTACATTTAGAATTTCCAGAATGTACCTTGAGATAAACGTTTTAATTTAAATGTTATTTGTATGAAAAAAAAATATCAAAAACCAACAATCGAGGTGTTTAGGTTAGCTGACACCTCTTCTTCATTAATCAGTGTCTCTTCAGGTGAGTCAAGTGTTCATAATTATGGGAAGGGAGAGTTAAAGCCTGTTTCTGATGGCGATGATTATTCAGGATATGACGAGTAAACAATAAACCAAAATTAAATGATTATGAGAAGAATACAGTTATACACATTTTTACTGGTATCGATTTTTGTCGTATCAGCTTGTTCCGAAGCCGTTATTGCGCCCACAGAGGAGGGGCATTCCCTCGCCTCGTCCGCCAAGACAACCTTCATCACCATAGATGAGAGCACAGCCGGTGCTGAAATGCCTACGAGGGCGGCATTACCTTCCGATGACGCTACAGAAGGTACACGCGCTGCTGTAACCATGGATGAACACTTTAATCTTCTGGGTAATGACCCTAATGAGTTTGAAACAGATGCCTACATCATCAAGGAAGATGATGCTATTAATGATAATGGAAATAGGCATATTGCATACCTTAAGATTCGATGGAAGCAAGTAAAGAAAGTTAATGGAGGCTTTAAACTAAGCACTTATGAACCCAAAATAGAATTGGAGTGGCCTAATCATAATGCCATTCCCATAGAGAATGAGAACGACGGTAAAAGTAAATGGTACATCTGTGGTATCATCGGTGGTACTATGGAACGTATATATGATGACAAGGTGCCATTGAGTGTAGAGTTTTATGAAGATACAAAGAAACTGAATGAGCTTGTGAGTGTCAACGGAAAGAACTATCGCAAGTTTAATATACCCTTTGTTGCAGAATGGAGGAAATTAGAGATAAAAGGAAAAGACAAAATTGCATTCTCTGGACTTCAATTTAAACCACAAGGAGTGGTGTTTCATATCAAGATAAAGAGGAATGATAAGTTGATAACAAAATTCCGATGATTACAGATATATGTTTGCAAGTACCGCACTGACGGGGAGCATCTTTTATCCTTTTAATGATATGAATTTACCGAACCAAGTTAATTCAGGACATATTCTAAACGAGCAAAAAAAATTTAATAAGATAGCCAATAATTGGCAGTGGTATTTCCCTAAAGACCAACGCAATTTAGGTGGTAGGGAAAACTATGACACCCCAGACACGGAAATGGCTTACCGATGCAAATTGGAAGGTGATCATAGAAAAGGAGTTGATTACGATGAGTTTTGGGTATGGGGAATGCCCATAGAACATGGCTCAAGACTGTTTAATGGCGACGGCTACATGGAGCATAACACATCTATCACGTCCTACCACGGAGGTTTTGCCTTGGGATGGACGGGCTCTGATTTTAAAAAAGTGGAGCGTGGAGAGTTTTTGGTAGCCAACGACCCTAATGGACTGATAACAGATGAATGGTGCCGGCCTGAAATAGGAGAAAAAGGGAAAGAGAAGCCTTTGACTTGGGATTACTATTTGGGAAAGGTGATAGATGTCAACCTGAAAGTGAAACGTCCTGGCAGCAAGAATTATAAATGGTGCGTGCCTTTGGAAAGGTTTGCGAGGTCTAATTTGAGTCGGGATAAAGAAAGACAGTTCACCAACAATCTTGCATCAGGTACTGGGGAGGGGGCTATCTTTCAACGGCCTGGTAAAAGTCATCCTGTTAACTTTGTCAACATCATAAATAGTAATCTATGTCCTCAGGGCTATCATGTGCCAAGTATTTACGAAATGACAGCTGCGTTTCCCTACTTCCAAAATCGCTTAAGGGATAATTGGAAAAAGGACAAAAAGGACATGACGGGCGAACCCCTACGCTTCGATGAAGTAACTGTTCCCCAAAAAAGTCCGATACCATATTATGGCCTCGAGTATCTGAGAATGTTTGGAGATGATTATGGATATTGTCAATTAGTAAACTTCCACAGTATTTATAAGCGTGTGAAGAACTTCGATGGTAAAGAAGCTATTTATGCCATACGTTTCATCTACAACAGCAGCGATGATAACAGTGGTGCTGTCGCAAGTAAAATAGGCAACCGCTACCGTTGCGCATATCGCTACCTCATCAGTGCTGATGGCATGAACGATGATGGAAGAGGACATCGTCTCTCTGTCACTGCACGCTGGTTAGGCAACTTGCCCATATCCATAGAGGATGTTGCGACTGAAACTTTTTGGGAAAATGACAACAGTATGGACGTAATTCGCATTTTTAATGTCGAAAACAAAGATAAAGATATTTACCAGACTTTTTTTACAAGGACATATAAATGGAATATGGGCTTTGGGCAAGATAACGATAGATATAAAGATCCTTATAATGGCACTTTTTTTAGAAGAGCTTTCACCAAAAATGGATTTGAGCGTACAAATGATGGTGCCGGTTCAGATAGGGTAGGTGCTATACGCTGTATAGCCAACTGGAACTTGGATGAGAATGCTGCCAATGCTCCACGAAAACAAAAGATAAACGGGCATGATGAGAAGTATTACGAATATGTAAATCCCCGTAGAAAGTAACGTCAACTGACAAATGGTTGAAGGCTGTGAAGGGAGGCGGTAGGCGATGATTTTTCTTGACAAACCCGTCTTTCATGCTTCGCATGTTTTCAATCACGTTGCCGCCCGCCTGCAAATATGCCAAAAATGAGCGGGTTTCGCATCGGGCTGATATATAAAAACTTACATGTTTCACTCGTCCCGTTCAGTCTTCCATACAACGTTTTTCCGGCCAAAGGCATTGCTTTTGGCCGGAAATCTGTATGCTTTTGCTTCTTAAGATAATTATTAAAATGTATCTAATTGAAAATAAAGAAGTTACTGTATTGATATAACTAAACAGGTAACGATTTGGAAACGAGCGAGCTACTTGGCTTTGCTGTTTTCTGCCTAACAAAGAACGCTTGTTATTCTGTCTGCAAAGATAATACTTTGTTACCGAATAACAAGCGTTTATGCTAAGAAATTCTTTGTTTTGCGTTTTTTTGTAAACTCGTATGGCTTATAGTTTTCTCCCTCGTTTCTTTCTGTTCGCTTGGTATCTGAGCTTGCGCTGCCATGCTGCTTCGATTAAGTCATTGCCTTGTGTACTTGGTGTAATCAAATCGCCCAACCCTTCCAACACATCATCGGCTGCACTAACGATGGTGTCTGCCACTGCACCAATGGGATTCTGCACTTGTGAGGTATCATTGTCTCGTGAGATAGAGGAGCGGCTTGGAGGTATGAGTTGATAACCTGTATCGGGATATTTGTTCTTGTCTGTTGGCTCTTGTACTGTTTGATGTAGTTTCCTTGACTCTTCCTTGTTAGTTGGTTCAAAATTCTTTTGCAAAGAACGGTAGCCGAACTCCCTGCCAATTTCAGAAGCCTTGAATGATTGTCCTGAGTATGAGAACTTCAAGCCATAGACCTTGTCCTGCTTGTTCTTCATGCGCTCTATCGCGATACCGTTCTTGTTCAACTCGTAAAGGAACATGGAATGCCCAGTAATACCCATACCTTTGTACTTGTCAAGCAGGGCATAGCAGATTTGTTGTACATGCTGTTTTGTCTGCTCTCTTATTGGATTGGCTTTTGGCTCCTGATGCTGCTTTTTCGCCTTGACCTCCTTTGCAATAGTCAAGTGTTTCTCCCTGCTGATTTCCTCTGCCACCCTTGCAGCCCTATTGCTCACAAAGGTGGTATCATAGACTTCTCCATACAGACTGATACGGTTAGCAATTATGTGAATGTGTCTATTATCGGTGTCCTTGTGCGTTACTGCCACCCATTGGTGGTTGTCAAGTCCCATTCGCTTGGCAAACAAATGTGCTATCCACATATATTCGGACACAGACAGCTTTTTCTCGTCCTGCGGTGCGATGCCAATTTCGATACGGAGAAACTTGTTCCTGCAACGGCTGTTGTAGTTACTGACCACTTTCATTTCCTCATAGATAGTCTTTGGATCTCTGCTGCAAAGATTGTGGAATGCAAGCCGACTACCGAGTTTGCCTTCCCTGAAAATATAGTCCAAAGCTGTGCTTCCGTGCGCTATCGCCTTGCATTTACCTATCATTTTTTGTTAGATTTAAGACCTTATATATTTCATCATCCACCCGAAAATGCGGGTCGTA
>CAMQBR010000004.1 GCA_946999045.1 uncultured Prevotella sp. | reverse complement strand
TCCCCGTAGCCGTAGTGGTAATTTCTACCCTGTCCTTCTTGGATTGATACGTAACAATGGCCTTGAGTTGTGCCATGGTGCGAGGTTTTACTGATACTGAGAGGGTGAGCAACAAGGTAAGGAAAAAAGTAGTAAATAATCTAAATCTCATCATAAATATTTTTGTTACGGTAGATGGAAAAACCCAATGGGCATTGGTGAGAGTTTTCCCACCGCCCATTGGGTTGTAATTGATGACAACATAGTGCGTGTTATCTTTTTATTGTTTGCTCATTTTTTTTAGTCCAAAAGCGCAATCCTTTCTGGCTTCTCATTGTTGCTCCAGTAATTGAAATCAGGAGAGTACCAGTGGAACCACAACTCGAAGGTGTCATCTTCTGGATGATATTTACCACATTCATCATTTGTCAAAGCGTCAATGTCGGCTTTTTTCCAAAGTTCTTTGCTATCACCATTCAAAGAGCCAACAATCCAGAAGTCTTTTAATCCAGCATCGTTCCAGTTCTGTTGGTGAATATATTGTGGCTTTATGTGTAACAATCCATTTTTATCTTTCCAAAATGTAATATCACCCAAATCACTGTCAACCAATTTATTCTTGACGTGTAGCCCTCTAATTATAAACGTGTTTTTTGGACATTCTATAATTTTTATGTTTTTGAATGTATAATCATAGAACCAACTTTGCCAATTTGCATGATGTGTTGTGTATCTGTAGACCATTATATTCACCTTTGTGCTTGCATAATTATAGGCATTTTCGTCAGCAACTTTAATAGTTACTTGTTCGGATGTTGTAGGTTTCATGTCAAAATTTATCTTGACCATTTTCGATTTTTCACCAGCCTTAAAGTCAACACTTTGTGGTACTTTGAATTTATCGTTATCCGAAACGAGTTTTATAGAACCAGCTGCAGATTTATCAGGTCGCACAACGTTAATTTCTAATGTTTGTGGCATACTATTTTCTAAGTATATAACAGTAGGTTTTGTCAATAAAAAAGCTTGTTCAGTTTCTGGTTTTCCTGCTGTTAGTGATGCAGGCTCGTATTCATACTCTTCTACACAAGATGCGCACAAGATGCCGCATACAAATAGGAGTATGTCTCTTAACGTATGATATGTCTTTCTCATAATTGCTAAAATTTTGTATTGATGACATCATTTTCCAATCCAAAGACTGTATTTATCTGATGGGTCAGGATTATTTTGATTTTGTAAAATAGAATTGGACATAATCTCTTTGTCTACGATAACGAAGTTCATCCATGCAGGTCTACCTTTGCTGTTTAATCTTACTTCGGGTACGAAGTTAGTTCCTGTATAGCCTCTTGTTACAGAATAGTTTAATCGTTTGATGTCGAAGAAAGATTGTCCTTCTCCCCAAAGTTCAACACGCTTTTGAAAAACGATTTCCTCTACAAGGTCATTTTTAGTCTTGGCTTTGCATTTGTATTTGTTATTGCGTGTCTTCATGAATTGTTCTAACAGTTTTTTACCTTCTGCAAAATTTATGTGTGCAGCTGCTTCTGCTTCAATGAAATACATTTCTTCTATGCGCATGATAGGATATGCTGAGGCTTGTCCTACTTTAAAGTTTTCGTCATCACCTTTATTGGGACGGAATTTTAAAGAGGCGTAAGCAGGTAGTTTCTTTTTGTATGTTGCATTTAGAAATGGAACTTTATCGTAAAGCGGTGAGCCTTCTGGAGCTTTAAATTCCAGTTTGCGCCAGTCGTTGTTGCTAATGCGGTCGTACATACTTTTGCCTATCATCTGAGTAGCACCCTTTGCAGCGTATCCATATTTCACTTCGTTCGACATCCAGCTAGTCCAATTAGACCATTCGCTATTTAAACCAGCATCTTGATCTGTGTACTGTACACCCCACATCCATTTGGAAATGTCATTGAACCCCTTTTTTGTGTCCAAGCAATCTTCTTTTGTCATGATAGGTACACTACTTTTTTCTATTGCTAATCGTGCATACTTCTTGGCATTGGGATAATCTTCAATCCACATATAAAGGCGTGCACGCAGTCCCTCAACACATGCCATGTCTGGGAATGTGTGTTCTTTGGTGTCTGTTACATATTTCATGTATTTTTCAGCATTGTCTAAATCTTCTTTTATAAACTTTACCATTTCTTCTTTCGTGGCACGTGGATTGTTAGCCATTTGCTGTTGATCCATTCCTGCCTTTACGATAGGTACAGTAAGTCCTGTAATATTTTTGCCAGTGTCACTTTTACCTACTGTTTTATCATTGGGCAAGAACTCGTACATTCGTGCTAAATCCAAGTAAATCATTGCACGATTTGCATACGCTATGGCTAAAGCACCTTTTTGAAAATCGGTAGCCTTTTCAAGATTTACTAGTCCAATAACATTGTTTGTGGTGAGTACATATTGGTATTGCCACTCCCATATAAATTGTGTTATAGCCCATGGTGCACCAATCTCTTGGCAGTCGGTCCAATACCAAAACCAATCCCAGTTTTGGTAGGATAAGGTTGCAAGGTCGGCTGTCATTGCATCTCTAACGTGCATAATTGCACCGTATCCCCACGAATATGGGTTGTCATCATAAATACTTTTAGCTTGGGTTGTGATAGCCCCCAAAAGGTATTCTGTTGCATTTGCCGAATTCTGCACTTGTTTCTGTGTAGCCACATCTGTAGGGAATGTTTCTTGCAAACATCCGAAGAAGAGAGTACTACTAATAAGTGTTCCAATAATAGGGACTATTTCTGATATCTTTTTCATAATCATATTTCTTATGTTTAATTTTTAGAAAGTTATTGAAACACCACCAGATATTGTGCGAATAGGCGAATAACTTGCATTATCAACACTGCCTTCAATGTATTGACGAGGATCTAATCCTTGACGTTTTGACCACAACCAAATATTGTCACCAACAGCATATATTCTCATTTTCTCTAATCCCAATAGAGTAGTTATTCTATTTGGTAGGGTATAGCCTAAGGTAATGTTTTGCAAGCATAAATAGCTACCATTTATCAAGAATCGATCGGATAATTTATTTGCATTTTCGTCATCGTATTGTAGACGTGGAATATCTGAATTTTTGTTTTCTGGTGTCCAAGCATTCAGCAAATCGGCATGCATTTGTGCACCACAATTTATGTTCATTGCACTATTGTAGGTGTTGTCTAATATTTTGCCTCCAATTTGATAGTTGAAGTCGATAGAGACATCAAATCCATATGCATTCAAGCTGGTTCCAAAACCGCCATAAGCATCTGGTAAACTGGTACCACATACGTAGTACGATGCTTCTCCTGCATTGGTTGTCGGAATTTCTTTTTCTACAATAGCGTTTCCGTTTTTGTCTTTTACAATTTGATTTTTTTCATCTGTCTTGTATATCTTTTTGTAATATAGAGCCTCTCCTGTATTCTGATCTACGCCAGCATATTTATAGAGCAACCAAGTGTAGAGGGGTAATCCCTCACCATAAAAGTAGGATTCGCTGTCATATCCCCGAAATCCATCAAACTCGCTATTCTTTCGATTACTTGCTAAATGTGTAATCTTATTTTTATAAGTTGTAAAGTTCACATTAGCACTCCATATAACATTTTTTGTGCGAATAATGTCTCCGTTAAGGTCGATTTCTAAACCACTATTAAGCATATCGCCCACATTATTATAATAACCATCAAAGCCAGTTGAGCCTGGGGTCTTTACCCATGATAACATATCTGTAGTGGTGCGATAGAAATATTCGATGTCGCCGTTAATTCTCCCATTCCAAAGCGAAAATTCAATACCTGTGTTCATATTTCCACCCTTTTCCCATGTAATATTTTCATTACCTAAGGAGTTTGGAGTTAAAGAAACTTCACCGTTTGAATTTTCTATGTTGTATGTCGTTGTGTAACGGAATGCACCAATACGGTCGTTGCCTTGCTCACCATAGGAAATCTTAAATTTAAGTAAGTCAACTATTTTTCTATCAAACCATTTTTCTTGATTGATATTCCATGCGCCACCAATCGACCAAAAGTTACCCCAGCG
Source organism: uncultured Prevotella sp. (assembly GCA_946999045.1). Taxonomy (GTDB): domain Bacteria; phylum Bacteroidota; class Bacteroidia; order Bacteroidales; family Bacteroidaceae; genus Prevotella. The sequence continues at coordinate 77,709 of CAMQBR010000004.1, read as the reverse complement.
ATGATTGCGATGAAATCGTGAAGAGCCGTCTCGACGGAAAGAAACTGATGCAAAGTATTTTTCTTTGTAGTTGTATAGTGCACGCCCAAACCAGCCTTCTGTGTTATAATCGCTGGTGTACGAACTATTTTGCCCTACCTGTACTGCTTGATCAAGCTCTACGCTTTCGTTAGAGAATGTTTTGAGCTTGTCTGCGCTCAACACTTCATAACGGCTTCTAAAGTACTCATGTCCCAGCATTACTTCTACATCGTGTGCATCAAATACATGATGATAATTTAATAGTTGTTGTAAGTTGTACGTCCATGTACGTTCGTGTTTCTTAAATATATGTCCTTTTTGCGCTGCTGTTCCACCAAACCACGGATTGTAAGTTGTAGTTCCTCGGTATTCATTGATTAAAGCACTATTAGATGAAGTGAATTTAAAGTCTTTCAAAAATCTAATTTCGGCTGTTCCTGCAGCAGTAGCATTGTGCCCAATACCACCATTATGGTTAATCTTACTATCGTTCAAGGGGTTACCGTCTTTCATAAACACCCTGGTAAGTCCAAGTATGGTTCCGTTACCATAGTCTACTTCAGGCAATTTTGTGTTTTGATTAATCAGAATGTTGCCTTTGGAGTCACGGATATACAGAGGGTATATAGGCGCCATTTGTTCCATTGCAAAAAGGTTTGTAGGTGTACTACTATCACCATCGCTTCGTAAGAAATTCTCTTCATTGTGTGCGTAGCTGAAGTTTCCAAATAATTTAAGCCAGGGCTTTATTTGATAGTCTGATTTCAAGCGAGATGAGAAGCGAGTGTAATCGGAACCTGGTGTGATGCCATCAATCTTCAGATAGCTGGCAGAGCCGAAAAAACTACTTTTGTCAGTAGCTCCGTTGGCCGTCATTGAATATTCTTGTCGAACACCAGTTTTAAACGATTCTTTCATCCAGTCGTCAGGCATCAACATATATTTTTTTCCGTTGTTCTCAATAATTCTACCTAAGGTGGCATGTGGATTTAACTTAAAATTTCTCCCTATCATCCATTCTCCTTTTGGTATGGTATAAACATTGTACCCCAAGCTGTATGAGTTATCAGGATTAGGGTCTACAAGGTTTTGGTTTGCCCAACCAAGAGCTTGCTCTTGACTCATGTTAAGTTTGTTAATAGCATAATTGTATAGTCCCTTAAAATAAAGTTCGTAATACCCAGCGGGATTGTTAACGTAATTGTAAAGAGGCATTTGTTTGCTGTTTGCTCCTACTTTTGCATCAATGGTAATAGAGGAATGCCCTTTGCGTCCGTTCTTTGTAGTGATAAGTATCACGCCATTGGCACCACGTGCACCATACAAAGCTGCGGATGCAGCATCTTTCAGTATTGTTTGGCTTTTTATTTCTTGCGGATTTATTAAGTTAAGATCGCCATCGTATGGTGCTCCATCTAAGATAATTAGTGGGGCATTACCTGCATTAATCGAACTGATACCACGTATACGAATAGTGGATGTGCTACCTGGTGCCCCTGAACTGTTAACCATTTGTACACCTGCAACTTTTCCTTTCATAGCCTCAATAGGGTTAGTGCATTGAACCTTCGTAAGTTCATCGCTTCCTAAAACTTTTGCCGAACCAGTAAAGGCTGATTTCTTGGCTGTACCATACGCAACAACAATCACTTCGTCAATGCTTTTTTGAGCAGAAGTCATGACAATGTGCATATTACTTTTCGCAATTACTTCTTGCGTTTCCATTCCAACGTACGATATACGTAACGTCTTTTTGCCTTGTGGAAGGTTTAGCTTAAACTTGCCGTCAATGTCTGAGATAGTTCCTGTGCCAGAACCAACAATTTGAATGGTAGCCCCCACAACGGGTTGTCCATCATCTTTTGAAATAATGATTCCTGATACATCTGTTTGTGCAAATGCAGTTCCTATCATGAAGAGAAGAAACGACACCATGAAGAATAATCGTCTTTCCATATTGATAAAATTAGATTAAAATATTAATTTGTTTCAATTTATCCTGTGTAGTTATGACAGTGTGTTTAGTTTTCACCGTAGACTATTTGTTTTGTTCTACTGAGAGCACTCTCTGTCGTCTTCATATTTATCTAAAAATCCTGCAAATATATCAATTCTATCTTAGGAAGCCAAATAAATAAGAGAAAATATATTTATTTATCAATTTTATGTATTCTATTGAGATTCACTCATTTTTCGTCTCTTCTTAGTACATAAAAAGTTTGTTAAATTTTGAGATAATGGATATACAGCTTTCCGCTTCCAGCCTAAGAGTTCTTTGATAGTATTACTAATTTTGTTTTTGGAATATCCTATTTGCAAAGTAAAATTACGCCCAATAGGATATTGCAATATATTATAATAAATAAAAAAAAAGAGTTCCAACTATTATAACGTTGACCCTCTTTTTATTTTTTTTGTACAAAAATGTGCTTCAGCTTACTTCGTGGCAGCAACTCTCTTTTCTTGGATGCGAGCCTTTTTACCTGTAAGATTACGTAAGTAGTACAGTTTAGCACGGCGTACCTTACCACGCTTGTTTACTTCGATAGAGTCAATGTTAGGAGACTCTATAGGAAAGATACGTTCTACACCTACTGTTCCAGATATCTTACGAACAGTGAAACGCTTTTTGTTACCATGACCAGCTATTTTGATAACTACACCACGGTATAACTGGATACGCTCTTTTGTACCCTCGACGATTTTGTAAGCGACAGTAATAGTGTCACCCGATTTGAACTCAGGAAACTGTTTGTCGGTTGCAAATGCTTCTTCAGCAACTTTAATTAAATCCATTTTGTTGGTTATTAAATATTGTTTGTCGTTCCAACACAACGTAGACAGCAACACTTCTGCTTCCAGAGGTTATGCCGAAAAGCGTTGCAAAGTTACGATATTTATGTGATATATAGAATGTAAAGCGTTATTATAATGCTGGTTTTAACATTTGTACACGCAAAATGAGGAAACATTCTTACTTAGGAGAGATGTTTGTTTGCGTTAATTTATATTATAAAATAGGTGATAGCCATAAGGATTGTTCGTGTATTATTTAACTTTGCAATTAGGAAGAATCAATAAAAAACGAAAACGATGAAGAACAAAAATCTTTTGACTTGTATGGCTGCTGTGCTGTGTTTGGGTACATCTTGTAGCCAGTCTTACCAATTTGCTGGTATCACACGTACTCGCATTTTGGTAGATAAGCGTTATGATGCCACACACGATGCAAAGGTAGAAGCTATGATGGCACCATATAAAGCACATGTAGATAGTATGATGTCGCCTGTGGTAGGGCAGTTGGCGCATGATATGTGGAAACAACTACCAGAGGGTACGCTCTCTAATTTATTGCCCGATATATTGGTGTGGGGATCAAAAGCTTATAATGAAACACCTGATTTTGGTGTTTATAACATGGGCGGAATTCGTGCAATGCTTAGTAAAGGTAAAGTAACCAAAGGTGATATTGTAGACATTGCACCTTTTGAAAACAAAATATGTTTACTAACATTGAAGGGGGCTGATGTTATTGATTTGTTTAAGCAAGTAGCATCCATCGGCGGAGCAGGTTTAAGTCATGGTGTAAGATTGGTTATCACGAAAGACGGAAAGTTGAAGTCGGCTACGCTTAACGGTAAGGAGATTAATCCAGAGGCATCTTATCGTGTTGTAACGCTCGACTACCTGTCGCATGGTATGGATGGGTTAGTGGCATTTAAGAAAAAAACTAATGTACTTTCTCCACAAGATTACCATAGCAATGTACGGTTTATTATTATGGATTACTTTAAGGATGCAACTTCAAAAGGGCAGGTTGTTGATGCCAAGATTGAAGGTAGAATAGTAATAGAATAAAATCTTTGTAAAAAAAGTTTTATAAATTAGCTTTGTTAGATTTTGAATCTTATGATAACGAAACGTATTTTATAAAATTAACTCACTATTATATGTTGGTAATTTATAAAACCAGCCTAAATAAAAAACAGATAGAAGCGATGAAAAAGATACAAAATATTTTGGCTATTTGCTTGTTGTGTGTGGCTTTGCCCATGAGTGCACAACGCAAAACATTAACCATACTGCACACCAACGATACACATAGTTGTATTTATCCTTTGAGTGAAAACTTGGTTGATACAATGTTAGCAGGCAGAGGTGGCTTTATGCGTAGAATAGAAATGTTGAAGCAGGAACGCAAAAAAGATCCCGATTTGCTGCTTTTTGATAGTGGCGATTTTAGTCAAGGATCGCCTTATTACACCTTATTCAAGGGTGATGTGGAAGTAAAGCTGATGAATGAGATGCACTATGATGCTGGTATGGTGGGCAATCATGAGTTTGATTTTGGACTAGAAAACTTGGCTCGCTTGGCTAAGATGATGAATTTCCCCATGCTTTGTGCTAATTATGATTTTAAGGGGACGGTATGTGAGGGTATTATCAAGCCCTATACCATTATAAAACGTAAAGGTATAAAGATAGGCGTATTTGCTCTTTCGCCAGAAATAGAAGGATTGATTGATGCAAAGAACTGCGTTGGAGTTAAATTCTTAGACCCTGTAAAGGTAGCTAATAAAATGGAAACATTGTTGAAAAAGAAAAAACATTGCGACCTAATTATTTGTCTTTCGCACGTAGGGTGGTTGAATAAGCCTATTTGCGAACAGAATATTATAGCGCATTCTCGCTATATTGATTTGATGTTGGGAGGGCATTCGCACACATATTTCAAGACCTTGCGCTATGTTAAGAATCTTGATGGTAAACCTATTCCAGTAGATCAGAATGGTAAGTACGCCATATTTGTAGGAAAAATGAAAGTGGAGATGGAGAAGAAATAAACGTATTTAATTCATAGTTTTTAATTATTCGCACGCTTATCAGCTTGTCATAATTCATAATTTGCAAGTAGTGGAACTGGGAGAGCCAGCACTCTCGTTTGAGGCATTTTTTTTATTGTCGCCTATAAGAAATGTAAACTCTTCCAGCCGTTACTCAAAATAGAAGCTAAGTACAATCATTTTTGATTGCGCACGATTAACGGATGTAGTATAAGGTAGCATATTTTTGTCCTTTATATCTTTGATATGACTGCTGTCATAACTATTGGTAAGACCATACATAAACTTGAGTTCTGGACGTAATTTGAAGTAAGGAAGGTAGAAATCGCAGCCCAAACCCACTTCAAAAAAAGCATCATATCGCTTTAAGGCAATGTATTGTTCGCTATTATTGTTGAGGTTTATCATAGGGTTGATACCTATAAATAGGTATGGACGATGATTGTTAAACCTTGGAGCCGCAAAAATTATATCTAATGCCGTAGAGATATATGCCGTCTTCATATCTTGTCGCACTTCGGTAGCCTTTCCTTTATTATCTATTTTCTTAAGATTATGAAACGTTAAGTGCCTGTTACCAAAGTACATAGCAGGTGCTATGCGAAATTGAAAATTCTCATTAAACCTTAATTCTGCTAACACACCCACCGTTAATCCAGCATCCCATCTGTCTTGATCAGCAGTAATAAGTGCTTCTGTTGTGCTACCTTTTCCTTGTTTTATCTGTTGTAATCCCACATTATTTAGCTCTACATCCTGAAAATGTGTACCTAATAATACACCAAAATGAAGCGGACGCAAGTCGGTATATGGGCGGTTTTGCACCACACGGTCTGTTTGTGCTTGTGCCAACAGGGTAAAAGTCAATAATATAAATGTAGAAATTAAATTCAGCTTCATGTGTATTTAACGTAGAATACAGTAAGATATTGTTTATAGTCTTATCCATATATTGTATAAATAATAAAAAAAACAGTACCCATTTATAGGTATGCATTGATAATTTGTGTATCTTTGCATCGTAAAAAGTAGGTATCTATCCTACATATTATACAAAAAATATAGCGAACCAGAGCAATGATTTGCGTTGGGAGAGCAAAGAATTATACAAAAACATTATTTATACTTTTAAAATTAAAAATTATGGCTTACGTAATTAGTAATGACTGCGTTGCTTGCGGTACATGTATTGACGAGTGTCCAGTAGGGGCAATCTCAGAAGGCGATATCTATTCAATTAATCCTGAGGCTTGTACAGAATGTGGTACATGCGCAGAGGTTTGTCCTAACGAGGCAATTTCTCTTCCTGAATAATCATCGGCTTTTAGATTTTGAGTAGTATAAAAAGCGAATGTGATTTAATTAGAATAAAAGGAAATCAACGCATTTGTGTAGAAGAGGTTCTTGGCAACAGGAATCTCTTTTTTTTAGTTTGTGGTAAGTGCTAATCATTAATATGGTTTCCTTTTCATATTATTTTTTTATCCACACAAATTTGTAGCTTACTCCTATTTTTATTATTTTTGCGTATAATGACACGTAGTGAACGATACAAATACATTTTAGATTACTTTAGAAAGCAGCAGCCCATAGTTACCACTGAGCTGCAATTTGGGTCGGCATTTCAATTATTGGTGGCAACATTGTTGAGTGCTCAATGCACCGACAAGCGCATTAATCAGGTAACACCCGAACTATTTCGTACATATCCTGATGCTCAAAGTATGGCTCAAGCCACCGAAGAAGATATTTTCGAATATATACATAGCGTGAGTTATCCCAATGCTAAAGCTAAGCATTTGGTTGCCATGGCACAGATGCTGATGCAAGTTTTTAACGGAGAAGTGCCAGATAACACGTCTGATTTAGTAAAATTGCCAGGGGTAGGGCGTAAGACAGCCAACGTGGTGCAAGCTGTTTGGTTTGGAAAAGCAAAAATTGCGGTCGATACGCACGTTTACCGGGTGAGCCATCGTATGGGATTAGTACCACAAACGGCAGATTCTCCTTTGAAAGTAGAGTTGGAGTTGATGAAGCATATTCCCGAAGAAGATGTGTCAAGTGCTCACCATTGGTTGTTGTTACACGGCAGATACATCTGTCAAAGTAAGCACCCCAAATGTGAAAAGTGCCAGTTTGATGTTATCTGCCCCAAATTATTAAAGAGCTCTAAATTAGAATAAGGTTCATTATTTCATAATAATCAACGCATGAAGAGGCGTGAATGGTTACAAGTATACCCCCTCATACGGGTGGCATTTGCATTGATTATAGGTATTGTTATAGGCAATACCTTTGAAAATGTTGTGCCTGTAGTAGGGTGGCTCATTATTACCATTGCGGTTTTATTGATAACGTTGCTACTCATAAAACAAACAACGTTACAAGGAATAGGCATTCTTTGTACCATTGTTTGCTTGGGTATCATCCTTATTTCTGTGCAACAACAACAACAATACGTTCATCTTTCTAATCATGAAAGTATATCGCGAGGCATTATTTTAACCGAACCAAAGCAAAAAGGAAAGGCCGTTCAATGCGATATCTATGTGGTTCAAGGTGAAATGAAAGGCAGAAAAGTACGAGCTTCTATCCTTAGAGATACCATTGATAATCGCTATAAAACCTTACATATAGGGCAAGGTATAGCTTTTTTTTCAGTTTTTAATCAGGTTAAGAACTATCCCTCCTCATCGAATTTTAATTATCAACGTTGGATGCAGGTACATGGCTATGCAGCTCAAACCTTTATTTATTATCGAAATTGGCAACATACAAAAGTTAATTTCAACGAACTTCCTCGGATAGAACGATTAAGATTATTGTCTCAAAATGTTAGGATGCGACTGTTATCCCAATATAGTGTTCATGGTATTGACAATCAAGATTATGCAGTAGTGGCTGCTATGACGTTAGGCGACAAATCTTTTTTATCCAAACAAATCAAGAATGTTTATTCCATAACGGGTGCTTCTCACGTGTTAGCCCTATCTGGATTGCATTTAAGCATACTCTTTAGTCTGCTTTATTTCGTCTTTGGCGGTCAACGCCAATTACGCTTCATGGCATTTGTCTTTATAGTCTTAACCATTTGGGTATATGTCTTTATTACAGGAATGCTATCAAGTGTACTTCGGTCGGCAACCATGTTAACCATTTATTTGGTGGTATCTTTGCTTTATCGCAACAAGGTTTCGCTCAATGCTTTAGCCTTTGCAGCCATTATGATGTTGCTGTTTAATCCTATGCAGCTATGGGATGTGAGTTTCCAAATGTCTTTCATGGCAGTATTATTCATTCTATTGCTGTTTCGCCCCATATACATTTTGATTCCGCAACGTTTTCTCATGCGTTATACGTTATTCAATAAGCTCTGGTCAATGATAGTGGTATCGGTGGTAGCACAAATAGGAACAGCACCTTTGGTATTGTATTATTTCGGTCGTTTCTCGTGTTATTTCCTTTTAACCAATCTTGTAGCCATTCCATTAACTACGCTCATTTTATATATAGCCTGCCTTATGTTTATTTTATCGTTCAGCATAGTGTTGCAAACATATGTGGCTAAAGTTCTTTTTCTTCTTGTTCAATGGCTCAATACCTATCTCAATGTTATTGCATCGTGGAGAGGTGCCAGTATAGAACATATCAATATCAGCACTTGGCAGTTATACCTTATTTATATAATGATTTCTTGCATATGCGCCACCATCTATTATTTGCGCAAGGCATATAGGCAAGCAAAGTTATATTAGGGTATAGGTGAAGGTAACAAATAAAATTGCCAACCACATTAACAAAATGTTTTGTTAAATGGGTTGGCATTTTTTTTTCTATCTAAAATGGGTTATTTATTATCGGATATTTCTTCCGTGGCAATTTTTAAATTTCTTCCCACTACCACATGGGCATGGGTCGTTTGGACGAGGCATACGCTCTTTGATGTAGGGTGTATGGTTAGCTTCTTTAGCCCCCTCGCGTGTATCGTGTTGAGCTGCAGCTGCTTGTCCTGGATTTGTAAGGTCTGCTTTCTGCTCATCATACCGCTGACTTCTCTCTACTGGAGCAGCCTCTTTTACCTCTTCCTGTTGTATTTCAGGAATCTGAGCACGCATCAAAATACTGGTTGTCTGATTGTTCATCTCGTCAATCATACTATCCCAAAGTTTGGCACTCTCCAACTTAAAAATCAACAAGGGGTCTTTTTGTTCGTACGAAGCATTTTGTACACTATGACGTAGCTCATCTAATTGACGCAAGTTTTCTTTCCAGTTTTCATCAATGATGTGCAATAAAGTAGCTTTCTGGAACTCCTTAACCACATCCTTAGCTTCAGTCTCATAAGCCTCTTTCAGTTTACAAGATATTTGATAAACACGCTTACCATCGGTCAAAGGTACAGCTATACGCTCGAAGCGTTCACCCTGTTCCTCGTAAACCTGCTTGATAACAGGCCATGCTACAGACTGTATACGATCAGTCTTGCGCTTGTAGGCTGCCATTGCATCTTGGAAGGCACGTTCAGCCAAATCATTTACATTACCTGCAACATACTCTTCTTCGGTGAAAGGACATTCCATTGCAAGTATTTTAAGAAACTGGTCTTTTGCTCCAGTATAGTCGTTTTTCTCAATAATGCTTACACATCTGTCCCAAATAATATTGGTTATATCCATGCCGATACGTTCTCCCATTAAAGCGTGGCGACGTTTTTCGTAGATAACCGTACGCTGCTTGTTCATAACGTCATCGTATTCCAACAGATGTTTACGTATACCAAAGTTGTTTTCCTCAACTTTCTTTTGAGCACGTTCTATGCTCTTTGAAATCATAGGGCTCTCAATGCGTTCGCCTTCCTTAAAGCCTAAGCGATCCATCACAGATGATATACGCTCTGATCCAAACAAGCGCATGAGCTTATCTTCCAAACTAACATAGAAAACAGAACTACCAGGGTCGCCCTGACGGCCAGCACGACCACGTAACTGGCGGTCTACACGACGGCTCTCATGGCGTTCGGTACCTATAATAGCCAAGCCTCCTGCTGCTTTTACTTCAGGAGACAGTTTGATATCTGTACCACGACCAGCCATATTCGTTGCAATGGTTACTGCTCCCAAGCCATTAGACGATTGTCCTGCCTGTGCTACAATGTCAGCTTCCTTTTGGTGTAACTTTGCATTCAGCACGTTGTGAGGTATTTTGCGCATGCTCAGCATCTTGCTAAGAAGTTCAGATATTTCAACAGAAGTAGTACCTACTAAACAAGGGCGACCCGAGTTGCGCATTTCTATAATCTCATCTATAACGGCAGCATATTTTTCACGAGCCGTTTTGTACACACGGTCATCTAAGTCTTTACGCTGTATAGGACGATTGGTTGGTATCTCTACCACATCTAATTTATAAATATCCCAAAACTCACCAGCTTCGGTAGATGCAGTACCCGTCATACCTGAAAGCTTATGATACATACGGAAGTAGTTTTGTAATGTAATTGTAGCAAAGGTTTGTGTAGCGGCTTCTACTGTTACATGCTCTTTTGCTTCAATGGCTTGGTGCAAACCGTCGCTCCAACGACGGCCTTCCATAATACGACCAGTTTGCTCATCTACAATTTTTACCTCTCCATCTATTACCACGTATTCATCATCTTTGTTAAACATGGTATAGGCTTTGAGCAATTGTTGCAAGGTATGTACACGCTCGCTCTGTACGCCATAGTGGCTTAACAGTTCGTCTTTTTTGTCCAAACGGTCTTGGTCGGTTAGACCTTTTTCGTTTTCAAGGGCTGATAACTGTGCAGTAATGTCTGGCAATACAAACAATTGGCTGTCGTTTACCTGTTTAGCTAACCAGTCAGTACCTTTATCTGTCAAGTCGCAGCTATTCAGTTTCTCATCTACAACAAAGAACAAAGGGGCCACAGCTTTTGGCATTTCGCGGTTGTTGTTCTGCATGTAGTACTCTTCTGTTTTCAACATACCAGCCTTGATGCCTTCTTCCGACAGATATTTAATCAGAGGTTTGTTCTTTGGTAATGACTTATAAGAACGATATAAAGCCAAGAAACCTTCATCAAGTTTCTTTTGATCTTTGTTTGCCTGCCCCTCAGAAATCAATTGTTTAGCTTCTGCAAGATATTGAGTTGCCAACTTTCGCTGAACATCAACTAAGCGTTCAACCAAAGGTTGATATTCTTCAAACATCTGGTCATCACCCTTTGGAATAGGCCCACTGATAATCAAAGGTGTACGAGCATCGTCTATCAACACAGAGTCTACCTCATCCACAATTGCATAGTTGTGTGCACGTTGAACTAAATCGGCAGGCGAAATAGCCATGTTATCACGAAGATAATCGAAGCCGAACTCGTTGTTGGTACCAAAAGTAATGTCGGCTAAGTAGGCCTTTCTACGCTCTGGAGAGTTAGGACGATGCTTGTCGATGCAATCTACGCTCAAACCATTAAATTCGTAGAGTGGTCCCATCCACTCTGAGTCGCGTTTTGCAAGGTAGTCGTTCACGGTAACAACATGTACACCATTACCTGTTAGGGCATTTAAGAACACTGGCAGGGTAGCCACCAATGTTTTACCTTCACCCGTGGCCATTTCTGCTATTTTACCTTGGTGCAGTGCAATGCCACCAAACAATTGTACATCGTAGTGTACCATTTCCCACTTTAGGTCGTTTCCTCCTGCCGTCCAGTGGTTGTGGTAAATGGCTTTATCACCGTCAATGGTAACGAAATCTTTGCTTGGGTTGGCTGCCAACTCGCGGTCAAATTCGGTAGCAGTAACCACTACCTCTTCGTTTTCAGCAAATCGGCGTGCGGTATCTTTCATAATAGAGAATGCTACAGGCATTACCTCGTTTAGTGCCGTCTCATAAATGTCGAGCACCTCTTTCTCTAATTTGTCAATAGCTGCAAAGATAGGCTCACGTTCATCTATAGGGGTTGCTTCTATCTTACCTTTCAATTCTGCAATTTTATCCTTTTGTTCTTTGGCAGAACTTTGAACATAGTTTTGCAGTTCCTTGGTCTTAGCACGCAGTTCGTCGTTGCTTAGTTTCTTGATGTCGGGATAAGCCGCTTTTACTTTCTCAACCAAAGGCTGGATGAGACGCATATCACGTGTAGATTTATCGCCAAACAACGACTTAAGAAATTTATTGAAATTCATTGTATATATTTATTTTTATTTATTCTTTATATAATTATGTGTTGCAAATTTACAAATAATATTTGGTAATTTGCTATTTATCAGTTATTTATTTGTATTCTTACGACTATGATATAGCTATATAATTTTCTAACTGTACTAACTACTTATTAATCAGATGGTTAAGTTGTTGCATAATACTTCTGTTATTAACCTATATGGTTTGTGCTGCTAACTCATTGAGATTGTGCCGCTAACTCATTGAGATTGTGCTGCTAACTCATTGAGATTGTGCTGCTAACTCATTGAGATAACAAAGGTAGCATTAACAGCAACACGATGAAATAATGGCGTATATGCGTAACGCATTGTTAAACATCTTCTTACTAAAGTTTAAACTCGAGAATAGAGCTTGCCATATAGAGGAGGTAAGCTATTAGGTTTTTTTACTTTGAGCTTTGAGCTTTGATTTTTTATAATTATTTTTTGCTGACAAAGCTAACAACTTGTAACCTATATTATTAATTATGTCGCCCTTTTAGGTAGGGTGTCTTCTTTAGGGTTGATACTTTTTTTAGATACTACCCTATATTATATAACCCGTTCAGGGGGCATTGCTGCGAGGTTTAAATCTCTGCGATAGGGGCTGCCACTATTCTATATGTTATTGCTCTTCAGAACTTTATAGTTTTATCTGTAAAATAGAAAATTTGCTTGCCGTGATAGAAGGGTACGCTTTACACTGCTTACTGTAAAGGTGCCACCTTGCAAGCGTTGGGTGCTCTTATCTGTATAGATTTTGCAATAGTAGGAGCAATTCGGTCTACCGTTACAGGAGTAGTGATGCGTTGCGCTTTGATACCTGCTCCGTATAAAATAATGGGGAAAGGAACAAATGCTGCACGTGATATAAAATGGTTGTGATTATCTTCGTTAAGTAGCTGCCAACCTGGGGCTACTTCTATAAACAAATCGCCACTGATGGACGGATTGTAAGGGCTCTCCGTGGCTTTGCGTACACCTGCTATCTGTGATAAAAAGTCTTTTGAGCGAGATATAACATCCTCGTACGATAGCAATTTATCTTCAATGAGCTTGCGGTTTAAGTAGATTTGGTTACTGAAACACGTTTCTATATATGAGCTTTGTCCATAGATAGCACCCAAGTACATATTGAGCAAGCTGGCTGCACGGTTGATATAGAATGTACCTGTAGGTATATGGTACTTGGCATAGTCTACTTTTGGTTCCTCTGTATAGCCTGTACTGGTGAGTACAAACAATACTTGATTGGTGCCTATTGCGCTTTCTATTTGTGAGATGAGCGAAGAAAGCGTTTGGTCTAATGACTGGTATACTGTTTCAAAGTTGGTTCGCCATTGTCCTGTATGCGTACCAACTGCCGATAAAGTAATGCCCAAAAAATCGGTAATAGCATCCTTGCCCATGGCATGGCTTTTGATACAAGCTAAAGCTGCATGGCATACTGCATCATTTTTTAGGTAGTCTTTCTTGTCAATGGGCATACTGCTGTTGCGGTAAGCCTGAATCCACTTTTCTGCTTTTGTGCCATAATATGATGAGGTAGTCCAGCTGTTGGTTTTGCTGTCTATCCAAAAAGCACCGTTAGCTGCGTGCCCTGCTGATAACACAGCTGCATCTTTTAGTGCAGCAATGCCGTACACAATAGCAGAACCATTGGTTGAAACCTTTAGCTCGTCGCTAATGGTAGAAGTGGATAATCGTGTGGGAGAGGTATTGTGAGAAGCATCATCTACACAAAAAACTGGTCGAAGAGTGCTTCTGTCTAACCAATGTGTGCCAATGATGTTGTGGTATAACGGTGTGGTACCTGTAACAATGGTAGCAATAGCCGAGGCGCGGTCTACCTTTTCAAAGGGGTAGAGAGCTGCTTCGTACACACTACCTTTCGATAATAATTTTTTAAAGCCGTTGGGTGAATAGAGCGGTGAATAATATTCTATGTAGTCGGTGCGTAGCTCATCAATAGTGATGTTCACAACCAAGCGGGGCGCAGACTGCAAAGTTTGAGCTTGTGATATAGTTGTGGTAAGGGTAGCAGCGATGAGGGCTGACAGGCATTTATTCATCTCTTATCTTTTTTTTGATGTGAAATAAGCTATCCATATACATCTTATAAGCATGGCTATAGCTACAAAGATAATGCCTTCGGCATAACTTTGTACAATTGATAGCAGCAAAAATGAGCACAACAATATGCCATACAGTTTGATGTAAGGGTGCAATTGTTTGTGGCGCAATTGCTTGATGACAGGGTAAAGCATGAAGATGTGTAACGGACAGAACAGCAATATTTGGAAATTGAGACTTACCGTAGGATGCTGGGAGAAGACCATTGCTAATAAGATAATGCTCAATATTGCCATAATGAGCATATTAAATAGTGAATATCCCCACCATAATTTGTTGGTTTTCCACTCAATGAAACAAACAAGTAAGGTTATCAAAAGCCATAATATTGCAACCATGAGTGGGGTAATGGCTTCGGGTTGTATTGTTTTTACAATGGGTGGTACAAGGTAGAACGTACTGTCTACTAAAGCTCTTTGCTTACCTTGCTTATCTATAATAATGGCGTGCGCAAAGTAGGCACGCAGGCTATCTGGTAAAAATTGTTGCTGCTCATTGGTTGTAGCAGCGTCGGCGTGTACGCCCAACAATAAGTCATTACCCAAACGAGCCCAGCGTTGATGCTCGTTCCATTGGTGAATCATGGTGCGATAAGAGGTGGTAATATTTTTATTATTATTATATACCACCTGTCCATTGATGTGATTTACAATCATATCGCGTGCCCTTGTGGTACAATTATCGTAAAAATAATTGTATCTGTACACACGATTTTCTGGGCGATAGTTATTATCAATTGCTTGTGTAATAGCCCATTTCTCTTCTCTGGTAAGATTTAATACCTGTTCTTTTACCCATGAACCTCTGTTGGCGTATGTATATACAAAGTCGCTTAGGTCTTCAATGCCCATTTCATAATCGGTGAGTCCGAAAATAAAACGCAGGATAAAGAAACTTTTTTGAAACGAAAAAATACCATAGTTGATAGCCAAGTCTTGTCCTCTTGCTGCATCTCGGTATCTTATGGCAGTATGTCCGTAATAAGAATAAATTTCATTACCCGGTCCGCAGGTAAGCAAACTCACCGTAACCGAGTCCATACTTTTGAGCAGGGTGCTATCAACTTGCGCCTTGGTATTTTGTGGTATTATCAACGCAATGCCCCATAATACCAAGCACCTTAAATATATAGTAAAATGTTTCACGTTGCAAAAATAACTTATATTTTGCAGTTAATGTGCTTTTAATTCGTTTTTTTTCGATATTTTTGCAGACAAAACCGAAATTATTATCATAATGAAAAAAATAATAGGCGTCTTTTTGTGGGCGATGTTCTCAATGGCAGGCTTTGCTCAGAGCGGTACCAATTCGCCTTACAGTCAATACGGATTGGGATTACTGTCTGATCAGACCAGTGGCTTTAACCGTGGAATGAATGGACTGGGAGTGGGCTTTCGTGAGAATGATCAGGTAAACTATCTAAATCCTGCATCGTATTCGGCATTAGATTCGCTTACCTTTCTCTTTGATGCTGGATTCTCTGGGCAGCTAACCAACTTTAAGGAGAATAACATCAAGATAAATGCAAAGAATGCAGACTTAGAGTATGTGGTAGCTGGTATGCGACTGGCTAAGCATTTAGGCTTGAGTTTCGGCTTATTGCCCTTTACCAATGTGGGTTATAAATACGCTTATGAAAATGTAATATTTGCTAACGCTGAAGGTGATAGGACTATTTCTTCTTATACTTATTCGGGTAATGGAGGTTTCCACCAAGTGTATATGGGTGCAGGCTGGCAACCGCTTAAGGGCTTGTCGGTGGGTGCTAATATTGCTTATTTGTGGGGACGGTATGAGCGTTCGGTGGTAAATAGTTATAACGATCAGGCTATCAATACTATTTCTAAGTATTATACCGCTTCAGGGCGTAGCTATAAACTGGATTTAGGATTACAATATACTTTGCATATTGCTAAAAACGATTGGGTAACATTGGGTGGTACATATACTTTAGGACATACGTTGAATGCTGATCCACAATTGGTTATAATTTCTCAAAGTCCACAGACATTAGTTAAAGATACAACAACAAATGTTGTAATAAAAAATGGCTTAGAGTTGCCTACTTCGTATGGGGTAGGATTGGCATGGAATCATAATAACCAATTAAAATTAGGTGTAGATTACTCTTTGCAGCAATGGGGCAAGACGCTTTATCCTGCTTATTCGCAAACAAATAAAGATTCAGAATATGTTCTTTCGAAGGGTATGTTCAGCGATAGACATAAGTTAACTATTGGAGGTGAGTATTGCAAGAATAAGAATAGTCGTCATTTTTTTCAGCGTATTCGTTATAGAGTTGGAGGGGCATATGCTACACCTTATATAAAGATAAACGGAAAAGACGGACCTGATGAGATGAGTGTGAGTGCAGGATTGGGTATACCTATTGTTAATGGCTGGAATAACCGTTCGATGCTCAATATATCTACTCAATGGGTAAAATTGGATGCCAAGAATTTTATTACAGAAAATTCATTCCGTATCAATATAGGTATTACATTTAACGAACGTTGGTTTGCTAAATGGAAAGTAAAATAATACGGCTCTGTTTGGTAGAAAAATAGTTGGATGAAAAAGAGTGTCTTTCTGATTGTATACGTTTTTGTGCTGCTTATGTTTTTTGTTTCATGCGAAAAACAGAAAGAGCATATAGCACCAGCTATTTACGAATGCGACTCAGTGCCTACAATGACCAGCTATGGTGTTAACGAAATGATATCAGATTCGGGTGTCATCAAGTATCGTATTGTTACTGAACGCTGGGAGGTATATCAAAATACAACGACACAAAAGTTTGTATTTAATAAAGGTATATTTTTGGAACAGTTTGATGAGAAGTTCCACATTCAGGCTTATATCCAATGTGATACTGCTTATTATTATATAGACAATCAGTTATGGGAACTCAGAGGAAGAGTGCGTATATTGACGAAAGATGGCTTAAGATTCTCTAGTGAAGAGCTGTTTTTAGACCGCCGTTCACACGAATTGTATTCACATCGCTTCTCTACATTGGTTACCCCCGAACGAACTTTGCAGGGTACGTACTTTAAGAGCGATGAACAAATGAGCAAATATATTGTTACCAATAGTCGAGGATCGTTTGAGAAATCTGATTTTACAGGCGAATCAGATACAACATCTATCTCGGTAGATAGTACGGGTGGGGGTACGCGACCGCAGGCCATACCCCGTCCAAAGAAAACTGCAACGCCTTGATATATATGTAGATGAACGGACAAGTAGATATCTTTTTTATAGTGTGGATTGTTATAACGATGATGTTGTCAGCATTCTTTTCGGGAATGGAGATAGCATTCGTTACGAGTAATCGTATGTTAGCACAAATGGATAAAGGACAAGATGAGGTAACACAGCGATTTTTGTCTATCTTTTATCGCAATCCCAATGGCTTTGTTAGCACCATGCTGGTAGGTAATAACATAGTATTGGTTATCTATGGCATTTTGATAGCACGTCTCTTTGATGCTACAATCTTTGTTGGTATGGATGTGGGGTTTACAGTTCCTGCTGATACTATCTTGTCAACGCTTGTTATTTTGTTTACAGGGGAGTTTCTGCCTAAAACGCTTTTCAAAAGTAATCCTAACCGCTTGTTGCGCTTTTTCTCGTTTCCAGCTTATCTGTTTTATGTTATTTTGTGGCCTATCAGTAAGTTTGCTACCTTTTTGTCGCGTATATTCTTAAAAGTATTTGGCATAAATATTCCTAAGAAGGCCATTGATGAGGGCTTTTCTAAAGTAGATTTGGATTATTTAGTGCAATCGAGTATTGATAATGCCAATAGCGAAGACGATATAGAAAACGAGGTGAAGATATTTCATAATGCTTTAGACTTTCCTGATACCAAGGTGCGCAACTGTATGATTCCGCGTACTGAAATAAAAGGCGTAGATATAAATAGGTGTAATCTTGACGAGTTGATGCAGATATTTATAGGTAGTGGCTATTCTAAAATTATAGTTTATAAAGATGATATTGACCATATCAAAGGGTATATCCATAGTTCTGAGATGTTTAAACATCCTTCTTCATGGCAATCGGGAGTACGTGCCATGCCTTTTGTTCCAGAGACCATGGCAGCTCAAAAATTGATGAAAATGCTGTTGGCACAAAAGAAGAGCTTGGCGGTTGTGATAGATGAGTTTGGTGGAACCAGTGGTTTGGTAGCACTGGAGGATATAGTAGAGGAGATTTTTGGCGATATTGAAGATGAACACGATAGCATGAAATATATTGCAACCCAAACAGGGAAATACGAATATTTGCTGTCGGCTCGTTTAGAGATTGACAAGGTAAACGAAATGTTTGAACTTGATTTGCCAGAAAGTGATGATTATATGACAGTTGGAGGCTTGATATTAAATGAATATAGGAGTTTTCCAAAGCTCAACGAGGTAGTGAAAGTTGGCAAATTCCACTTCAAAATACTGAAGAGTACGATGACAAAAATACAGTTAGTGCAACTCACGGTAAAAGCTGATTGATGCAACACAAATGGTTGAAATACAAAAAAACAAACAAAAATTCATCTATTTGCAAAGAATTTAGTATTTTTGTACGCATTTTATATGATAATGTATAATGTGAACCATGTGTTTATGATGAATACCATTGCATCGTAACGGAGAAGATAATAGAGAATAAAAACAAAAAAAATAAAATATAAAAAACAAAATGGCAGCATTAGGAAAAATTCGTAAAAGAGGCACGCTTCTGATTTGTATTATCGGATTGGGTCTTTTTGCATTTATTGCTGAAGAGGGATTTCGTTCTTGCGAGTCGTCTCGTAATGATCAGCGTCAGCAAGTAGGCGAAGTGTTGGGTGAAAAGATAAGTGTCCACGACTTCCAAAAACTTATGGATGAATATACTGAGGTTATTAAGATGCAACAAGGTGTTGATAACCTAAATGAAGACCAAATGAACCAAGTTAAAGATATGGTTTGGCAAACTTATATTCAAACTAAGGTAATAGAGAATGAAGCAAAGAAGTTAGGCTTGACAGTAACCGATGCTGAATTAAAGAATGTAATGACAGAGGGAACTAATCCTATGTTGCTGCAATCTCCTTTCGTGAATCGTGAAACAGGTAGATTTGATGTCAATGCCTTGAATAAGTTCTTGGCTGATTATAAAACACAACAAACCGCTAACCCACAGGTTGCTCAGCAATACCAAACACTTTATAAGTACTGGATGTTTATAGAAAGGACACTCCGCCAGCAATTGTTGGCACAGAAGTATCAAAGCTTATTGGCAAGTTGCTTCCTCTCAAATCCTATCGAAGCCAAACAAGAGTTTAAGGCTGAAAATGAAGAAAGCAAAATTCAGCTGGCTACATTTGCCTACTCTTCTATCGCTGACAACAAAGTTAAAATAAGTGATGCTGATTTGAAGGCTAAGTATAATGAACTGAAGCCTATCTTTAGACAATATACAGAAAGTCGCGATATTAAGTATGTAACGGTAAAGGTTGAGCCTTCTGCATCTGATCGAGCAGCTTTGCAGAAATCTTTTGTACAGTATGCTACAGAATTGGCTTCGACTACGGATCCTGCTAATGTAGTTCGTAAGAGTACTTCATTAGTTAACTATATCGGTTTGCCAGTTTCTAAAGATGCTTATCCTTCGGATATAGCAGATAAATTAGACGCTATGGCTGTTGGACAAATTAGCGGTCCGTTTGAAACTGCAATGGATAATACATTGAATCTTGTAAAGCTTGTTTCGAAGCAATCGTTGCCAGATTCTATTCAGTATCGCCAAATTCAGGTAATGGGTGCCAATGCAGCAGAATCAGCTAAGCGTGCTGACTCTATTTACTCTGCTTTAAAGAGTGGTGCTGAGTTTGAAACTCTTGCTAAGAAGTATGGGCAGACAGGTGAGAAGGTTTGGATGACAACAGCTCAATATCAGAAAGCTCCTTCTATGGATGCTGATACCAAGACTTATATCAATACGTTGAATACGGCTGGTGTTAACGAATTGCAGAATATCAAGTTGGGGCAAGGTAACTTAATTGTACAGGTAGTTGACCGCAAAAATATGGTTAACAAGTATGTTGCAGCTGTTATTAAGAAGAGTTTTGACTTCTCTAAAGATACTTATTCTAAGGCTTACAATAAGTTTAGTGCCTTTGTAAGTGCTAACCGAACACCAGAAGCTATTGCTAAGAAGGTGAAAGCAAGTGGTTATACTTTGCAGGAAGCTAAAGATATAACAACTTCTACTCACACTCTTGTTGGTATCAATGGTACATGCGAAGCTTTGAAGTGGTTGTTTGAAGCTAAAGAGGGTGAAATATCTCCTATGTATGAGTGTGGTAATAACGACCAATTATTGCTTGTGGTACTTGAAAAGATTCATCCAGAAGGTACTCGCTCTTTGGACGAAGCACAGGTAAAAGAATATGTTAAAGCTCAGGTTATACGTGACAAGAAAGCAGAGATGTTAATAGCTAAGGCTAAAGGCGTAAATAGTATTGCTGCCGCTAAGGCTAAAGGTGCAACGGTAGCTCCTGTTGCTCAGATTACATTTGCCTCTCCAGTATTTGTTGCTGGTTCTGGTGCAAGCGAGCCTGCATTGAGCGGTGCCGTTGCTGCAACACCTAAAGGAAAGTTCTCTTCTAAACCTGTAAAGGGTAATGCGGGTGTTTATTTCTTCCAAGTTACAGGTCGTACCATGCGTTCAGGTAAGTTTGATGCCAAGGCGGAGGAGCAGAAGTTACGTCAGAAAGCGTTGCAATATGCAGGTAACTTTATGAACGAATTAATCTTGAAGGCTAACGTTAAAGATAATAGATATTTGTTCTTCTAAGTAATAAAAAATATTAGGAAGGCATATGGATTTATCGTAATTGATGTTGTCCTTATTATATATAATGCGAGTGAAAAAATACTTTTATTCTTTCACTCGCTTTTTTTTATATTTGAGCAAAGATGGGGAGAGCGGACATTCCTAACAGATGAGAAGTCTCTCCCACCTCCCCAAGAGGAAGGGGAGAAGTTAGCTTGTTTAAAGAAAAGCTATAGAGTTATATTCTTGCTGTAGGGATGATTGGTTTGAGAGTCGGCTCAAGCAGATTCTTATATGCACACGAATGTTAGCTCTTTCCAGCGTTGATCACTGTAATTGTTGTAGTACTGCATATGATGCAACTTTCTCCTTTTTTTTATTTATATTTTTCACTTTTTATTTTTAGAATGTAATAATATATTGTATATTTGTATTTCTAACTTCTATCGAGATAAAAAATAGATGAAAAAGGCCCTTACATTATATGAGTTAAACGAGATAGTGAGCGATACTTTACAAACAGTTATGCCTAACGAATATTGGGTAGAAGCAGAACTGTCAGAGGCTCGTGAGGTAAGAGGGCATTGTTATATGGAGTTAGTACAGAAAGACGAACAAAACAATACACCCATAGCTAAGGCATCTGCTAAATGCTGGAGAAACAAGTGGATATTTATTCGTCCTTATTTTGAACGAGTAACGGGGCAGCAGTTGCGATCTGGTATGAAAGTAATGCTCAAGGTGTATGCTAATTTTCATATAGCTTATGGTTTTTCATGGATTGTTACTGACATCAATCCTGAATATACTATGGGCGATATGGCTCGCAAACGGCAGGAGATCATAGCTCAGCTCAAGGATGAGGGCGTGTTCGATTTGCAAAAAGAATTATATCTATCTTCGTTTGCACAGCGCATTGCGGTTATTTCCAGTGCTCAAGCAGCAGGCTTTGGCGACTTTAACCGTCAATTGTTGGATAATGGAATGGGGTATCATTTCGATATTAAGCTCTTTCCTACGGTGATGCAAGGTGAGCAGGTAGAGCAGAGTGTTATCAATGCTCTTAATCAAATTAATACTCAAATAGATTCTTTTGATGCAGTTGTCATTATTCGTGGCGGTGGTGCAACCAGTGATTTGAGTAGTTTCGACACTTTGTTACTGGCTGAAAACGTAGCAAATTTCCCATTACCTATTATTACAGGTATCGGTCATGACAGAGATGAGAGCGTGTTAGACATGATATCTTTCCAACGAGTAAAAACTCCTACAGCAGCAGCTGCTTTTCTTATTGATAACTTAAATATTACATGGCAGCATATAGTTGATGCTCAGGAGGAGATAATGAACATTGCAACACATCGAATGGACAATGAGAAAATGCGATTGCAAACACTTGCCAGTAAAATTCCTTTGTTGTTTTCGCAAGTAAAGGAGCGGCAGTTGTACTTATTGCAGCAATGCTTTCTGCGCATTTCTACAGAAGTTTCACAACGTATAGCTTCACAGAAAACTCGTATACAGGTATTGTCAGCACATTTATATCCTGTTGCTTTGCAAAAAGTATTAAAGGAGCAACATAACTTGGAGATGTTACAGCAACGGTGTTCTTCGTTAAATCCACAAATAATATTGGCACGCGGTTATAGTATTACATTGCATAATGGACATGCTGTGCATGATACTGCAACATTGAAGTCGGGCGATGAAATAAAAACAAGAGTAGAAAAAGGAAATATCATATCAATAGTAAAATAGTATGGCAAAAGAGATAAACTATGAACAGGCTATGCGTCAATTGGAAGATATTGTGCAGCGAATGGAAAATGATGAATTAGATATTGACGAATTAACAGATAATTTGAAGACTGCACAGAAGTTAATTAAACTTTGCAAGGCTCGTCTTACAAAAGTTGATGTTGATATTAAGAAAATATTAGATGGAGAAAAGGCTTAAAACAAGTTCTATAATTAGCTTTGTTAGATTTTGTGTTTATTTTTGAACCCAAACATTGCAAGCCAAATACAATCAAACTTGTTTGAATTGCTAAGGCACAGCCTGATTTCTATGAAAAAGAAGCCAAAAGAGAACAAAACGTATTTCATATATTACTATATACGATGGTAATTTATAGAACCAGACTTTAGATTGTACGCAATGTTTAGTTGCGATGGATGATACATCCCTTCAATGATGTGAATTTTTATCATAGCTTTGGAGGATTGATAAACTATTTATTATATAAAACAATGCAAAATATTGATTGGAGTAATCTGTCTTTTGGTTATATTAAGACGGATTATAATGTAAGGTGTTATTATAAAAATGGTAAATGGGGCGAGATAGAAGTATGCTCTGACGAACACTTAAATATGCACATAGCAGCAAGTTGTTTGCACTATGGGCAGGAAGCTTTTGAGGGATTAAAAGCCTTTCGTTGTTCTGATGGGAAGGTTCGTGTGTTTCGTATGAAGGATAATGCAGAACGTTTGCAGAGCACTTGTCGCGGTATTGTGATGCCAGAGCTGCCTACTCATTTGTTTGAAGAGATGGTAACCAAGGTAGTACAATTGAATGAAGATTACATACCTCCATACGAGAGCGGTGCTTCATTGTATATCCGTCCTTTACTTATAGGTTGGTCTGCACAGTTAGGTGTCAGTCCTGCAAAGGAGTATGCTTTTATCATCTTTGTTTCTCCTGTAGGTCCATACTTCAAGGGAGGCTTTTGTGCCAATCCTTATATGATTGTCCGCAAGTACGATCGCTCGGCTCCGCTTGGAACAGGTAAGTATAAAGTAGGTGGAAATTATGCAGCTTCGCTTCGTGCTCATCAGATAGCACATGAGAAAGGCTATGCCAGTGAGTTCTATCTTGACGCTAAAGAGAAGAAATATATTGACGAATGCGGTGCAGCTAACTTCTTTGGTATTAAGAACAATACATACATTACGCCGAAAACGGAGAGCATCTTACCTTCTATTACCAATAAGAGTTTGATGCAATTGGCAAAGGATTTCGGATTGAGAGTAGAACATCGTCCTGTTCCAGAGGAAGAATTAAGTACCTTCGAGGAAGCAGGTGCTTGTGGAACCGCAGCTGTAATAAGTCCTATTAGCTATATAGATGACTTGGAAATGGATAAGCGTTATACCTTTGGAGAGAAACCTGGACCTATCTCAGAGAAGCTGTATATTAAGTTGAGAGGTATACAATATGGTACCGAACCCGATACGCATAATTGGACAACGGTATTAATTGATACCCCCAATAAATAATATGGGCAAAGGAAAAATAGAAAAATTTACAGAGATGGAAACGTTTCCCAACGTTTTTCAATATCCATTTTCTGTGATAAGCGATGTTCCTTTTGAAATGAAAGGGCATTGGCGTAAGATGTTTTTCATGAATAATCATCCAATTGTATTGGAGTTGGGATGTGGAAAGGGCGAATATACCATTGGGTTGGCAAAGCTTTTTCCGCATATCAACTTCATTGGTGTGGATATTAAGGGAGCTCGTATGTGGACGGGTGCAAAGCAGGCTTTGCAAGAGAAGCTGTCTAATGTAGCTTTTTTGAGAACTAATATCGAGATTATTGACCGCTTCTTTGCTCCAGATGAGGTTCAGGAGATATGGCTTACATTCTCAGATCCACAAATGAAGAATGCACGCAAGCGACTCACAAGTACGTATTTTATGAATCGTTATCGTCATTTTTTAGTTGATAATGGGGTAATTCATTTGAAAACAGATTCTAATTTTCTGTTTACTTACACATCTTATATGGTTGATAAAAACAATCTAAAGGTGATTGAAAAGACCCAAGATTTGTATCATACCTTAGATGTTGATATGGCAACTAAACAGATATTGTCTATTCAGACTTATTACGAAGGAATGTGGATACAACGTGGATTGAACATTAAGTACATTAAATTTTTATTATCAAAGCAAGGTGAATTGCAAGAACCCAATGTAGATATTCCTTTAGATGACTACAGAAGTTATCATCGTAGTAAGCGAAGTAGCAAAGAGGTGGCTAAATAATAAGAAAAGTTTGTGTACATATAGGAGTAAAAAAAAAGAGTAAGCAGGAGCTAACAGACAACTGCTTATTTAATAGAAAGAGAAAAAAGTATATGGCGTTTTTCTATTTACAAAATTAACGTCTGTTAACTCCCGATAACTTCTCGTCTACTCCTTTTTATTACCTAGGCATCATAACAAATAGGAAGATGATACTTATAAACATATAATAATATGACACTATACCCAAAATTGATAACCGATGCACTGGCAACGGTAACATATCCTGGAACGAAAAAAAATCTTATAGAGAGTGAAATGCTGGCTGATGATGTTCGCATCAACGGTATGAAGGTGGAGTTTACTTTAATCTTTCCGCGTGAGACCGATCCCTTTCTTAAGTCTACACTCAAAGCAGCTGAGGCAGCCATTCATTATCATATAAGTAAAGATGTAGAGGTTACTATTAAAGCAGAATTTAAGTCAGCCCCTCGTCCTGAGGTAGGAAAACTATTACCACAGGTAAAGAATATTATTGCCGTTAGTTCAGGTAAAGGTGGAGTAGGGAAGTCTACCGTTTCATCCAATCTTGCCATTGCTTTGGCTCGTTTAGGATATAAGGTAGGATTACTTGATGCCGACATCTTTGGACCGTCAATACCTAAGATGTTTGGGGTAGAGAAAGAACGTGTTTATGCGGTTGATAAAGATGGTAGGCAACTCATTTTACCTTTAGAAAAATATGCCGTTAAGTTATTGAGCATAGGCTTTTTTGTTGAACCTAATACTGCAATGCTTTGGCGTGGTGGTATGGCAACGCAAGCTCTTAAACAATTGATTGCTGATACCGATTGGGGTGAACTTGATTACTTTATTTTGGATACGCCACCCGGAACAAGTGATATTCATCTTACCTTGTTACAAACGCTTGCTATTACAGGGGCTGTCATTGTAAGTACACCACAGAATGTAGCTTTAGCAGATGCTCGTAAGGGTATTGATATGTACCGCAATAACAAGGTGAACGTACCAATTCTTGGATTGGTAGAGAATATGGCGTGGTTTACACCTGCCGAGTTACCAGAAAACAAATATTATATCTTTGGGAAAGACGGATGTAAGAAACTTGCTGAGGAGATGAATACTCCTTTGTTAGCTCAAATTCCGTTGATACAGAGTATTTGTGAGCATGGCGACAACGGTGTTCCTTGTGCAGTTAATGCAGAAACCATCACAGGGCAAGCTTTCCTTAACTTAGCTCAAGCCGTAGTTACGGTTACCAAGCGTCGTAATAAAGAACAAGAACCAACCAAGATAGTAGGGGTGAAATAATACTTTTTGTATTTACGTTATTTGCGTAATCTGTGAGAAATATATCTCGCTTGTAAATGCTTCTTACCTTGTGTTGTTTCTTGCAGATTATACGGATAACGCAGATTTTATAGTATGCCGTTGGCATACTTTTTTTTTGTGAACATTTTAAGAATAAGATTTTTCAGTGCCAAGAAAAATCTTTAATATTACTAAAATCTCTCTTATATTTTTTTTCTTGAAAAAGTATTATCATTTTTCTTTGTAGATTATATTTATAATACTTGTCGTTTATACCTTCTACAGGCCTCTCTTATATCAGATAATCATACCATGCAGGTATTATATCTCTGTGTTTTTTTGTGTTCAACACAAGGTTGTTTATGTTTGTTTAGCCCCTTTCCTTTTGCTTTTTCTCTTTAGCCAGTTGTGCTTTGTTCCTTAGTGCTTCGTACTTCATAATGGCGCGAGTGCGGGTGCGGATGATTTGGTAACGATATACAGCACAGGTGATGAAGAAATAAGCCACCACCTGAATCCACAATGCTTGATACTCAGTAAGTATATCAGGTAAGGTAGCTCCCATACCATTGATACGGATAAAGCCTCTTACACCAAAGGTAGAAGGGAAAAGCCATGATATACCTTGCCATGCTCCTGGTATGTTGTGTTGAGGCCATGAGATACCTGTGAGAAATAATAATGGGATAGAAGTAAATACCACCAGTAACATAACGTTCTCACGATAGCGCACCAAACAAGATATAGTCATACCAAAGAAGATACAAGCCAAAATGTATGGCACTAACAATCCAATAAGTGCTTGTGCAGAAGAAAGTGAGGTAAAGCCAAACAGGGCAGGCACTACCAAAGCAAGGTAAGCCCCCAATACTGCATAAAGCATAAAGTAAGCCATTGACTTACCTAATACTATACGAAATATTCCATTATAATGCTTGCTAATAGGTACAAGATCTTTGTAGCGATTGTGTTCTCTTGCCGTACCAGCAGACAAGCCAATACCCAACAATAATGTTTGTTGAATAATCATCATCAGCACTGCAGGAATGAGTGCATTACCGTAACCACCTGTACTATTGAATATCTGAACCGCATCAACCAACATTGGTTCTACCGTTACCTCATCATCTCTGTTGGTATATCCGCCAGTCTGTTGTAGTTGCATATTCGTATTAAGTTTGGTAGCTACAGACTGTGTGGTTTGCATAATAGCCTTATACGTCAGCATTAAACTCATATCGCAATATACACTCACATGCGATTGGGTTCCTCTGTAAACAGTTTTAGCAAATTCATTTGGAAAATAAATAATGCCGTGCACTGCTTGTCGAGCTACCAACTCTTTGGCTTCTGCAATACTGTTGCAGTAATAAGCCACCTTGGTATCGGGCGAAGCATCTACATCACGAATAAACTGTCGACTAAGCTGACTGTTATCAAGGTCGACTATTGCCACAGGTACATTGCGTGTTACCTCATTATTATATGCCCACGAGTAAATTAGGGGGTAGATAAGTGGCACTAAAATGCAGAATATCAGTACGCCTTCATCGGTAAAAGTAGAGTGTAATTCCTTTTTCAAGATATAGCACATATCCTGAATACCTTCTATCATTCGATGTAAAATACCATAGTTCATTTCTTGATACTAATCTTATTTATTTTGTGCCTGCACACATTTGTAATACCATTTTGGTTTTTATGGAATGTACTTGTACAGCAGCATTGAACGCTTAATGTAGCGTATGGTAAACAAAGGCAAGGCTATAAAGATAACCAAAGCCAAGATGTTAAACCACGCATCGGTCAATGCAAAGCCGTTGAAAATACACATTTGATAAATCATGTAGCAGTGTCTTAGTGGAAAGAGTTGTGCAACAGCCTCTATCATTGAGTCCATAGAGAATAGGGGATAGGTAGCTCCCATGAAAGTAAAGCTCAACATTCCCCATAACGAACATACACTCATTGACATACGCAACGATGGAATGAGACCAAAAATAAAGATACCAAACCCTTGTGCAGCCAATACAGAGAGCAAACCTAACAATAATATAGGTATAGCCCCTCCCTGATGTGGAAAGCCTAATACGTAGTAGATGTAAAACTCAAACGCATAAAAGATGATTAAAAAGATAATGGTTTGAGGAAGCATCTTACCTGTTAGTGCTACAATGATATTATTGTCTGCCATTTCCAGCCACTTCTTTGACCGCTTAAACTTTAGTTCAGTACCAATAGAGTAAGCCGAAATAAGGAAAATAAAAAGTAGCAATACGCCAGGTATCATGGTGGTAGACAGATATACGTTGTAGTTAGCCCATGGGTTATTAATGGCATGCATATCTATTGCGATAGGTTGCAAAAACGTTCTTATCTCGTTTTGCGTCTTGCCCATAGCCGATAGCTTGGTTGCTATCACGCCTGCTGTCCCCAGTGAGGTAATGGTCTTTAAGTCTCTGAATAGGGTAGAACCTGCCACCAACGACACACTGCTATAATAAAACGATACCTTTGGTTGTCTACCACTCACCAAATGTTCGGTAGTATTTTTCGGTATCAGCAAGAAAGCATATATCTCATTGCGCTGAATAGCGTTGCGCGCTTCGTTTACATTAGGATAGTGTGCCACTACATCGGTACATTGAAATGCGTTTAACGAACGTATCATTTGTCGCGACACAGATGTATTGTCTTGGTCTACCACGCCAACAGGCATTTCTATAGGCTGCCCCTCGTTCATTAACGAGGTGAAAAAGAATATGATAAGCAAAGGGAATATCACCATACAAAAGCCGTATATGGGGTTTTTGATTAATATTCCACATTCGCGAATAGCAATTTGTATGATTCTTTTAAACATGAACTACCTAACTTTTTTTTGCTTAAATTCTGAAGATTTCTGTACAACACATGATGTAAGTTTTATGATGTCGTAAATGTAATCCTAAGTCTATGACTCACGAATAATGAGCGACATACCAGGACGCAAACCATCAAACTTCTTTACAGGACGAGCCTTTACTTCAAAAGTCTTGAGGTCGTATTGTCCGTTAGTCTTTGTTGCTTTCCATACAGCGTACGACCCTTGATCCTTTATATAGAATATCTTCATCTTTATTTCCTTGTTGAATGCAGGTGAGAAAGCCTTGAATGTATCGCCTACCTTCATACCTTTTAGCTGATCTTCGCGTATATTAAACGTACCCCATAGGTCGTTCATGATAGATATACTCATGATAGGAGAGCCAATACCAACCAGTTCGCCCTCTTTAGGATAGATGCTGCTTACTTCTCCTTCAACCTGTGATATCTGAACAGTTTCTTTCAAAAGAGATTTTACAACGTTTACAGCACCTTGAGCTGCTTGTGCCTGCTTGGCAGCAGCACGCTTTTCTTCAGAGCGTGCACCATTTTTTGCCATGTCATATTGGCTCTTGGCTGCTTTAACCTGTGCTTCACGAGCCTTGTATGTTGCAAAGGCTTCATCACGCTTTTGCGCACTGAGCACACCTTCGTTAAACAAGTTTTGCACACGTTCGTACGATTTTTTTGCAATATCGGCAACAGCAATGGCTTGTTGCCACAATTCGTAAGCCCCCCGTATCTGTTCTTTACGTGCACCATTGTTAGCCATATCGCTCATGGCTGATGCTGCTTGCTGGGTAGCAGACATAGCCGATTCTTGTGCATTTACTTCAGGTGCCGACAATATAGCCAGTGTATCACCCACCTTTACATAATCACCTTCCTTTACACGAAGTTCTAAAATTCGTCCAGGAAGTTTGCTCGATACCCTGTATTCAGATACTTCAACCTCGCCCTGAATAATTTCTGGCGTTTGTCCTAAGGTAAAGAACCCTATAATGGCTACAATGATAACGACTACTATGAAACCTATAATAGCTAATAAAATATTATTGCGTTGTGATTTTGTTGTCATGATTTCAATTATTGTAAGATGCCAAGTGCCTTCTGTAAGTCTACTTGAGCTAATTTAACTTCTATTTCTGCGTCAATTTTTTGGCTTTGAGCTTGTTGCCAAGCAGTTTGTGCTGCCATAACATCAGTTGAGTTGATAACGCCCTCCTTAAATCCTAAGGTGGCACATCTCAAGTTCTCTTCTGCACTCTTTATATTTTTTGTAGCCGAAACTAACTTGTGTTGTGCTTCACTTATCTTGAATTTGCATTGAGCAATTTGCAAGTCTATTTTTTCCTGTACATCGTTCATGGTAAGCTGTGCCATATTGGTAGCAGTCTTTGATGCACGTATTTTATATGTACCCTCGCCCCAGTTCCATACAGGTATCTGCAAAACAATACCTACATTCCATGTACCACCAAACTTACGTTGGTATCCGTTGTACATATTAGGATTAGATACAAGGTAACCACCCGTTAGCATAACGTGTGGCAAATACAATGCTTTTATCAGATGAGTGCGCTCTTTGCTGATGTCAATAGCATTTTGCAGCAGCCGTAACTCGGGTCTTGATTTGCTTACATCCCAATCTCTATTAGGCTCTATGTAGGAAGTTGACAGATTATCTTTATTTTCATCAGCCAAGGTAATGTTTTGATTGAGTGGCAAACCACACAACTGACATAACAGCATCTTTGCCAACGTCATACCATCTTCAACCTTGGTGAGCGTCATCTCTGCCTCATTTAGTTTTACTGCCAGTTTTAAGGTGTCAGCGCGAGTAGCCACTCCCTCTTTTAGCATATTACGAACATCTGTTAATAATTTACTAACCAATGCACAATAGTTGGTTGCTAACAGGTGTTTACGCTTTAGTGAAACCAGCAACCAGTAGGTATGGTCAATGTTGTATACAATGTTTTGTGCTTGCAGTTGGGTGTTGTTGGTTGCCATTTGTTCGGCAATGTTGGCAATGTTGTTAGCTGCAATAATGCCTCCGCCCATATAAAGAGGCTGCCGTACCATTACCGCACCTGTCCAAATTTGGTGTGTATTGGTTTCAAATGCCTCTTTTATGCTATTGCCAATGCTGTTGCCTGCATTAACAAGTGCTGGGGTCATGATGCCCATAATTTTGCCAAACTGTTGCACCATTTGCGGTGTAATGAGATTTTGTTGCATTAATGCCATTATTGTAGCTGGCATTTTGGATTGTAGCTTTTGTCCAACAATGGTACCCATGTTGGCAAATTCTGTTTTTTGTTGGTCGCTTAACAACGAAATCTCTTTCTCAAACAACTCATATCCGCCTATGGCATCTACCTTGGGCAGATATTTTGTACGCAGAGCTTTTCGTGTGTTCTTCGCAACATCTTGCTGCAATCGGGCTACATTCAGTTGCTTGTTATTGCGCAATGCCATAGTCCTGCAACTATCTAAGGTGAGGGCGGTTTGTGCGCAAGTAGGCAACACGGTGCCCATGAGCATGAATATAGATAGCAATCTGTTCATAGAAAAAGTTATAATAAATCTATTTAAACGTAAAACTTCTCGATCCAATCATATTTCCTTCGGCAAAGATACTTACTTGGTAAGTTCCTGCCAAAAGCGTCTGGTCAATGTTCCAATAGGTAGTAACACTGGTTTGTGCGCCACCATATTCTACCATCTTTTTCATAGAGGCTTGTAAGCTTTTGTTCTCGTATTGGAAACTTCCAGCAGCACCCAGTACAGTTCCTGTAGGTGATACAATTCTTACATAAATGGTTCGCATGCCATTAGTTGCTGTAACGTTTTTGGCTATGCTGAAGTCTACCTGCAATGCCTTGGCTTTTCTCAACTTGTTGGTTGATTTTCCTCGCTTGTCTTTTAATAACATATTGATATTAATGGCATCTAATTGGGCAGCAATGGCTACTTTTTCAGACAGACTTTTCTTTTCTGTATTTAAGCCCTCTATTTGTTTGTTGGCTGCTTCGTATTCGCCTTTGATGCGAGTGTTCTCTGCTGTCAAGTTCTGATTGATACGGTTGAGTGAATCTATTTCTAATACATAACTACGCAATACTGAACGCACTGTAGCCAATTCGCGTTTGAGTCGGGCAATCTCTCTTGCATCAGTGCTCTTTACGTGTCTTAACTCATTGAGTAATTGTTGCGTATGTTCTTGTTCTTTAGTGAGTTGCGCAATGATAGAGTCGTTGCTGATTTGTGTCTTCATCTCACTGTATTGGTTGGCAAAGCTCTGGTATTCGTTCTCCATTTCTTTTTTATCCAGCTCTGCCAATGCTTGCATGTCTTTGTTTTGTTGTTTCTGTTTGTGCAAGTTGAGTCCTAAATACGCTATCCCTGCAATGAGCAATACTATAATAATTATGCCTGGAATTATAATCTTCTTTTTCATTACTTTTGCTATCTATATTATTTCTGCAAATGTAGGCATTTAATCTTAAAAAACAAAAGAAATACCAAATACTTGCACTTATCTTTTTCTATTTAATTGATAGGTGGGAAAAAAGGAACAATTATTGGGCTTTGGGTATTTATGTTGAACTTTATGGTTAGTTTTAAGGCTGGTTTTTATAGATAATTATCACCGTATATTGTGAGTAATTATTTTAAGACGGTTCTATAAAGCGGTTCTATAAATTAGCTTTGTCATCTTGTGGACTCTTTTTGGTTCATTTTTCTTGTTCGTTCAGTCGTATAGCTTGCTATACTCCTTCACCCGCAAACAAATTGACCTCAAAAATAGTATCACAATCTGTCAAAGCTAATTTATAGAACCGCCCATATTTGAAAGCTTTTCGATAATATGTAAAATATTATTACTAAATTTTACCTTTTTCATTTTCTTAAAATAGAAAAATTAACTATACAAATAGTATGAAAAAAAGGGTTATTTTAGCCAAGTCGCTTCCTTTTTTAGATAAAATTACATAAATGATGCCGCTATTATGTTGAGTTAATGCTATTAAAACGTCCAGTTAGTGCCACTAAAGCATGCAAATAACAATCTTAAAGCGTTGAGTTAGCAGCTAAAAAGCCAGTATTTTTATAATTTACGAGGTGGACTATTTGTAATAAGTTGATATATAATTAAATACAAAGTAAGCTCATTTTGTGGATATTTCAAACAACTTGTTGCTTTATGTTAAAAATTGAAATTATAGAGCATATTTTGTCAATAAAATTCATACCTATTTTTATATAGGTTCGCTTGTTGATTAAGCTCTTATCGTGTTAACTCGTATTTTTATGAACTTGTACACCCCTCATTTTCGTCAATTCATTAACTCGTCAACTTGTTAATGGGCGGTTCTATAAATTACCACCATAAAGTTTTTTTATGTCAGTCTTTTTACGTTTTGTCATCTTGTGGACTCTTTTTTGTTCAATTTTCTTGTTCGTTCAATCGTATAGCTTGCTATACTCCTTCATTCACAAACAAATTGTTCTCAAAAAATAGTCTCACAATCTGTCAAAGCTAATTTATAGCCCCCCCCTAACTCTATTTTTTTTATTAGGAAAAAGTACAACATTAAAATAATTTTATTACCTTTACAGCCGTGAAAGAAAACTTACTATGAATAAGAAGAGCTTTTTATACAAAACATTTGATTTATATTTCGATGGATTTAGACACATGACGTTAGGTAAAACGTTGTGGGCTATTATTATAGTTAAACTCATTATTATGTTTGCTATACTAAAAGTCTTCTTTTTTCCTAACTTTATTAAACAAAACTCTCAGCATGGCGATGAGGCAAACTTTGTGTCGAACGAGATGATGAAACGAACGAATCATTAGATATAATTACATTATGTACAATCTGTTATTAGACATTTCGGCACAAACCATTGATTGGTCGCGTGCCCAATTTGCCCTAACGGCTATCTATCACTGGCTGTTTGTGCCATTGACATTAGGACTTGCTGTTATTATGGGTATTGTAGAAACGTGCTATTATCGCACAGGTAAAGTGTTTTGGCGTGATGCAGCACGCTTTTGGCAAAAGCTATTTGGTATCAACTTTGCCATGGGTGTGGCAACAGGCATCATCTTGGAGTTTGAGTTTGGTACCAACTGGAGTAACTATTCTTGGTTTGTGGGCGACATCTTTGGTGCTCCGTTGGCTGTTGAAGGCATTATTGCTTTCTTTATGGAAGCAACCTTTGTGGCTGTTATGTTCTTTGGTTGGAACAAGGTGTCGCGCAGATTTCACTTAGCTTCTACATGGCTCACAGGTTTAGGAGCTACTATTTCAGCTTGGTGGATATTGGTAGCCAATGCTTGGATGCAGCTGCCTGTTGGTCAGGAATTTAATCCTGATACCATGCGCTTTGAGATGAACTCATTCTTAGATGTAGCTCTTTCTCCGTTTGCAGTAGATAAATTCTGTCATACTGTTACTTCATCATGGATTATTGGTGCTGTGTTTGCTGTTGCCGTTAGTAGTTGGTATCTGTTGAAGAAGCGTGAGCACAAGTTGGCTATAGAAAGCATTAAGATAGCTTGTATCGTTGGGTTGGTAGCTTCTGTATTGGCAGCCATTACCGGACATAGTTCGGCTATGCAGGTAAGCAAGGTTCAGCCTATGAAAATGGCAGCCATGGAAGCATTATATAATGGTGGGACACAGCAAGGTTTGACGGTTGTATCGAACGTTAACTTGTTTAAGCAGCCAGATTATCAGGACAACGAAGCGCATGCAAAGATAGATGTTCCTTATGCTCTGTCTATCTTAGCAACCATGGAACCCAATGGATATGTGCCTGGTATTAACGATTTGATAAAAGGATATACAGCACCAGATGGAACAAAAGTTCCTTCCTTGGCAGAGAAAATGCAACGAGGCAGAAAGGCTATTGCAGCTTTGAAAGATTATCGGGCAGGTAAGAAGGATGCCAAGACCAAACAAATATTGAAGGAAAATATGCCTTACTTTGGTTATGGTTATGTAGATCATGCCACACAGGTAGTACCATTTATCCCAATTAACTTCTGGTGCTTCCGTGTAATGGTAGGTTTGGGTATATTGTTGATATTGTTCTTTATTGTTGCCTTGTATATGGTTTACAAGAAAGACATTAAGAAACATAAGTGGTTGCTTATTTCTGGCATAGTGCTGTTGCCATGTTCTTACATCGCATCACAGGCAGGTTGGATAGTAGCCGAGTTGGGGCGTCAGCCTTGGACTATTCAAGATATGTTGCCAACATGGGTAGCCGTATCTGATATTAAATCAAGTGCAGTGGTTATTACCTTCTTTATCTTCTTGATATTGTTTACCGCTTTGTTGGTTGTAGAAATTAATATTTTGTGCAAAGCCATAAAGAAAGGTCCAGAATATACAGAGAAGTTGGAAAACGCAGAAACTAAATAAGAAAGGAACAGACAATGATTACATATAGTTTTTTACAGCATTATTGGTGGTTCTTAGTATCGTTGTTGGGAGCATTATTAGTGTTCTTAATGTTTGTGCAAGGTGCTAACTCATTGGTT
Source organism: uncultured Prevotella sp. (assembly GCA_946999045.1). Taxonomy (GTDB): domain Bacteria; phylum Bacteroidota; class Bacteroidia; order Bacteroidales; family Bacteroidaceae; genus Prevotella. Next base: position 41,892 of record CAMQBR010000004.1, on the reverse strand, counting down.
TTTAATCTTGGAAAGACTGATGCAGAACGCCGTGTAGTAGTAAATAGTACGGGAAGAAAGTGGGAAACCACATTTACAACTTTGGTAACCTTTGGCGGTGCTTTCTTTGCCTCCTTCCCATTGTTTTATAGTACCAGCTTTGGCGGTGCTTACTGGTTGTGGATGATTATCCTCTTCTCGTTTGTATTGCAAGCCGTAAGTTATGAGTTTCAAAATAAACTGGGTAACTTATTGGGAGTTAAAACTTTCCAATGGTTGTTAGTTATTAATGGAATTTTAGGTCCAGTATTGTTGGGTGGTGCTGTTGCAACATTCTTCGATGGTTCTAACTTTATAGTTGATAAAATGAATATCACCAATGGAGTGGCTCCTGTTATTAGTCATTGGGCTAATTATAGTCATGGTTTGGATGCATTGTTAGATCTTTGGAATGTGGTATTGGGATTGGCAGTGTTCTTCTTGGCTCGTATCTTGGGTACACTCTATATTATAAATAATGTGGCAGATGATACTATTCGTGCTCGTGGTAGAAAGCATTTGTTATGCAATACCATTGCTTTCTTGCTATTCTTCTTACCATTCTTGATTAGAACATTGTTGAAAGATGGTTTTGCTTACGACCCAGCTACAGGACTAATATTTATGGAACCTTTTAAATACCTACATAACTTTTTGGATATGTGGTATTTACTTGTTATCTTATTAGTGGGGGTTGTGATGTTGCTGTATGCTATCATTCGCACCGTGTTTAGCAAGACTTATATCAAAGGTATCTGGTTTGCGGGCATTGGTGTTGTGTTGGTTGTGTTGATGTTGTTGTTGGCAGCTGGCTGGAACAATACGGCTTATTATCCAAGCAATGCTGATTTGCAGAGTTCTTTAACCATTATGAATAGTTGTAGTAGCGAGTTTACGTTGGCCACCATGGCTATTGTTTCTCTCTTTATTCCTTTCGTCTTGGCTTACATTGTGTATGTATGGCATGTCATGGATAAGGTGAAGATTACAAAAGGCGAGATAGAAAGGGGAGAGGGTTATTGATTGATGAGCTTGTGAGTTGTAGAAGCTGTTAGCTAATGGGTTAATAAGTTATTAGTTAACAAACTTACAGGCTAACATAGGTAAAGTGTAGGCATCCAATTGGATGCTTACACTTTATGTCCTTGTAATACTTCATGGCAGGTTCTATAAATTAGCTTTGTTAGATTTTGTGCTTATTTTTTTTTGAATCAGAAACAATGCAGAACCAGAAACAATGCAAGCCGAATGCAATTAAACTTGTTTTGGATGATTGGGACACAGCCTGTTTTTTCTGTAAAAAGAATAAAACATATTTCGTAAAAATTATGTATTATATACGGTAGTAATTTGTAGAATAATCTTGTAAGTACTTGTGTATTAAAGTAATTGTATTTACTATATTTGAGTATTCATTTATAAAAAACAATGGTTTTCTTAGTAAAGTATATAAACAAAAAAAAGATAAGCATCGTCTAATATGCTTATCTCTTAATAAACTGTAGCGGGGGTGGGACCCGAACCCACGACCTCCGGATTATGAATCCGACGCTCTAACCAGCTGAGCTATCCCGCCATTGATTTTTATTACAGGTGCAAAGGTAATATAAACTTTTTAATTGCACAAATTTATTGTTAATTTTTTACATTTTCTTAGTTGAATTTAGTAGCACATTTTGTATTTCTACCTAATCATTAAATTTGTGGTTTATAACAATCATAACACATAAAAAACTCATCCTCATAAAGGTTGAATCCATAAAGAAAACGTAATAAAAGCGTTAATTCTGATTTTTTTGTGCTAAATTTGCAGATTGTATATTATATATGTACAAAAAGCAGAACTCGTATGTTTCGCATCAAGAAGTTAGATATATTTATTTCAAAACAATTTGGGTTGCTGTTTGCAGGAACTTTCTTCATCTGTCAATTTGTGCTGATGATGCAATTCTTGTGGAGATATGTGGACGACCTTATCGGTAAAGGGCTCACTATTGACGTGCTGGCAAAGTTTTTTTGGTATATGGGATTATTCCTCGTGCCACAAGCATTACCCTTAGCTATATTATTATCATCGCTTATTACATTTGGTAATTTAGGTGAGAACAGCGAGTTAACCGCTATCAAATCGGCTGGTATCTCCATTATGCGTACCTTTAGGCCGTTAATATTTATAAGTACAATAGTTTGCTTCTGTTCGTTTTACTTCCAAAACAATATAGGTCCGCAATCTAATGTAAAACTGGCACAGCTCTTAATTTCAATGAAACAAACCAGTCCAGAGTTGGAAATACCAGAAGGTATCTTCTATGATGGCGTACCTAATTGCAACTTCTATGTGCAGAAGAAAAATATAAAGACAGGAAAGTTGTACGGTATTATGATTTATCGTATGACAGGAAGTTATGAAGATCAAGCTATTGTGTTAGCAGATTCGGGTATGTTGCAGACCACAGCTGAGAAGAAACACTTATTGTTAAGCTTATGGAGTGGCGAGTGGTTTGAGAATATGCAATCGCAAGAAATAGGAAGTACTGCTGCTGTACCTTATCGTCGTGAAACTTTTGCTTCAAAGAAGATAGTATTGGATTACGACAGTGGTTTTAATATGGCTGATGCTGGAGTTGTTTCTAACGATGCGCGTTACAAAAGTTTATTGCAGTTGGTAACAGGAGTTGACTCTTTGACTGCCGTTTACGATAGCATAGGACGGTCTATAAATACCAGTTTGCAAAATATTTATTATGATATACCTAAGGTAGGAAAAAAAGATTCGCTTGCTGCTATTAAAGTAGCATCTGATAAAAATTATCAATTCGATACTATTTATAATAAGCTGTCTAATGAGCAAAAGCTCAATGTGATGAACATGGCACTTAACAATGTTCAATCAGAAATACGGGAATTGGATTATGATAGTATGCAAACCAGTGATGGCGACCAAATGATAAGAGAGCACAAAATAGAGATGATAAATAAATATTTATTGGCATTGTCTTGTCTTATCTTCTTCTTTATAGGTGCTCCGTTGGGTGCTATTATTAGAAAAGGAGGGTTGGGTATTCCTGTCATCGTCTCGGTATTGGTATTTATTGTTTATTACGTGTTGGACAATACCGGTTACCGAATGGCTCGTTATGGAATGTGGACCATTGCTTTTGGTAAGGGATTAGCTCCAGCCGTACTTATCCCTTTAGCCGCCTTTGTAACTTATAAGGCAAACAAAGATTCTATGATTTTGAATATAGACGCATGGAAGCAAGCATTGAGAAAGGCTTTTGGCTTTAGAATGAAGCGACACATATCAGGTAAAGAAGTAATTATTAATGAGCCCGACTATGCAAATGCAAAGCAGCAATTGCAATATATTACAGAATGTATTGAGGCATATTCTACCATTAATAAGTTAAAGTATGCTCCTAATATTAAAAAGGTGTTCTTTCAAAATACTCCCGATTATGAGATAGAAAAACTGAATGAATTGCTGGAAGAGACAATAGAGGATTTGGGCAATACAAGAGATAAACATATTCTTAATGAAATAAATAGCTATCCTATCATCATGACAAAGTCGCATACTCGTCCGTTTGAACATCAGTGGCTGAATGTTGTGTCTGCCGTTATTGTTCCTTTAGGACTGTTCTTCTATATAAGAATGTGGCGTTTTAGGCTAAGACTGATGCGAGACTTGAAACAGATAGTTCAAATAAATAACAAGATAATTGAACGCATTGGCATCATCGCAAATGCAGGTAAGTAAGAATGGTGGTAGATTATCTACATTAAACAAAATTAATAAACATAAAAATCTCCATATATGGAAAACTTTAAATTGGCTACGATAGATGAGGCCTTAAAAGACTTTAGGGCAGGTAAGTTTGTTATTGTTGTTGACGATGAAGACAGAGAGAATGAAGGCGATCTTATTATTGCAGCAGAAAAGATAACTCCAGAGAAGGTTAACTTTATGTTGCAAAATGCAAGAGGTGTGCTATGTGCACCACTTACTTTGTCGCGTTGTGAACAATTGGACTTATCACGACAGGTATCTGATAATACTTCTGTATTGGGTACACCTTTTACTATTACCGTGGATAAGCTGGAAGGATGTACTACAGGTGTGTCGGCACACGATAGGGCTGCTACTATCAGAGCTTTGGCCGACCCAAAGTCTACGCCACAAACCTTTGGCCGACCAGGTCATATCAATCCGCTTTATGCACAAGACAACGGAGTGTTGCGTCGTAGTGGACATACAGAGGCTACCGTAGACTTATGTAAGTTATCTGGACTTTACCCTGTTGGTGCACTAATGGAGATTATGAACGAGGACGGAACAATGGCTCGTATGCCACAGTTGCAAGAGAAAGCAAAAGAGTGGGGACTTAAAATTATCTCTATTGGCGAGTTGATTGCTTATCGATTACAAAAAGAATCTATAATAGAAGTAGGTGAAAAAGTTGATTTACCTACTCGTTATGGTCATTTTCACCTTATTCCTTTCAGACAACAAAGCAATGGCTTGGAACACATGGCATTAGTAAAAGGAACTTGGACAAAAGATGACCCCATCTTGGTACGTGTTCATTCTTCTTGTGCTACTGGCGATATATTAGGAAGCCTTCGTTGTGATTGTGGAGAACAATTGCATAAATCAATGGAAATGATAGAAAGAGAGGGGAAAGGTGTAGTTATTTATATGCAACAAGAGGGCAGAGGCATCGGGTTGATGAACAAAATTGCCGCTTACAAATTGCAAGAAGAAGGGTACGATACAGTAGACGCAAACATCCACTTAGGATTCAAACCAGATGAACGCGACTATGGTTGCGGCGCACAGATGTTGCGACACTTGGGAGTTGGCAAGATGCGTTTGCTAACCAATAATCCAGTAAAACGTGTAGGCTTGGAGGCATACGGACTTGAAATCTCAGAAATCGTTCCAATCGAGGTAACACCTAATAAATATAACGAGCGTTATCTCAAAACGAAGAAAGAACGCATGGGGCACACTTTGCATATCAAATAATAATAAAATATTACAAAAGTAAAACAAAAAGTAAAAAAATATCACGTTTATTTCATATAAACAAATAAAAATAGTACTTTTGCATTAATCAAAATCTAAATAAAAAGAATATGGCACAGCTATCAGATAGACTCAATCGATTAGCACCTTCAGCTACGCTCGCTATGTCGCAAAAGAGCAGTGAGATGAAGGAAAAGGGCATTGATGTTATCAATATGAGTGTAGGTGAACCTGATTTTAATACACCTGATCATATAAAGGAGGCTGCCAAAAAAGCTATTGACGATAACTATTCTAAATATTCGCCTGTGTCTGGATACATGAATTTGAGAAAGGCTATTGTAAAAAAGTTGAAAAACGAGAACCAGCTTGATTATAATGTATCTGAAGTCTTGGTATCAAATGGGGCTAAGCAATGTGTATGCAATACGGTGATGGCACTTGTTAACGATGGAGATGAAGTGATTATTCCTGCTCCTTATTGGGTAAGTTATCCGCAGATGACAAAGTTGGCTGGTGGTATTCCTGTATTTGTGAAAGCAGGATTTGAGCAAAACTTCAAAATAACACCAGAACAGTTGAAGGCAGCAATCACTCCTAAAACCAAATTATTGATACTCTGTTCGCCAAGTAATCCTACAGGAAGTGTTTATATCAAGAGCGAACTTGAAGCTTTAGCTCATATTATCTTACAGTATGATAATTTGTATGTCGTTGCTGATGAGATTTATGAACACATCAATTATGTAGGTAGGCACGAGAGTATTGCACAGTTTGTTGGTATGAAAGAGCGTACCATTATTATTAATGGTGTATCAAAAGCATACGCAATGACAGGTTGGCGTCTTGGTTTCATGGCAGGTCCTGAATGGATAGTTAAAGGTTGTAACAAATTGCAAGGACAATATACCAGCGGAGCTTCTTCGGTAAGTCAAAAGGCTGCTGAAGCAGCATACACTTTACAGCAAGATTGTGTGGAAGAAATGCAACAGGCTTTTCAGCGTAGACGCAATTTGATAGTTGAGCTGGCTAAGGATATTCCAGGATTGGAAGTGAATGTTCCGCAAGGTGCCTTTTATCTATTCCCTAAGTGTAGCTCGTTTTATGGTAAGTCGTATGGCGCATATACCATCAATAATTCAACCGACTTATCCATGTATATACTTGAAGAAGGGCATGTTGCTACCGTTGGAGGTGATGCTTTTGGCGATGCCGACTGCTTCCGCATGAGTTACGCAACGAGTGATGAGAATATTCGTGAGGCTCTTCGAAGAATAAAAGATGTACTTGCAAAATTGCATTAGCAATAAACTTTATAGAATGATTGCAGAAATAATGTCGTTAAAACTTCTTAATTCGACAATCATTTATATATAAATTTTTATCTTTGCGTAGATATTTTAGAAAAGTCCTAAGCGATACCCACGTCAAACACGGACTTGTTGAAGAATCTGTTAGAATATAAACAACTTAAATTATTAATAACCAAAAATTAAATTTTTATCAAATTATGGCAACAACAAAAGCAGCCCCCAAAAAGAAGTCTCAGGGCTTTCAGGGCGTTAGACATGCGTTTATTATTATTATTTTAGCCTTCATTGCAGGTTGGGCATTCTACAATTATGTACTTGGCGACCCCTCTAACTTCGCTAATGGCGATCATGAAGGACACCCACTTAATATGTTGGGTACAGTATACAAAGGTGGATTTGTCGTTCCTATCATCTTTGGCTTGTTATGTACAGTTATTGCAATGTCAGTTGAACGTTTACTCGCCATCAGTGCATGCGCAGGTAAAGGTAATGTGACAAAGTTTACTGAAAGAGTAAAGGCAGCTTTGAAGGCTGGCGATATTGACAAAGCAGAGCAACTTTGCAACAAGCAAAGAGGTTCTGTCGCAAATGTTGTATTAGCCGACTTGAAGTCGTACAGAGAAATGGAAACAGTTAACGTTAAGTTGAAAGAGAAAGTTGCCACTATTCAAAATTCTCACGATGAGGCTACTGCTCTTGAAATGCCAACCATGACAATGAACTTACCTATTATTGCAACAATTGTTACCTTAGGTACATTGACAGCGTTGTTTGGTACCGTGCTTGGTATGATCCGTTCATTCGCAGCTTTGGCAGCTGGTGGTGGTGCCGACTCTATGGCATTGTCAACTGGTATTTCTGAGGCATTGGTAAATACAGCATCTGGTATTGCTACTTCTTGGGTATCTGTAATTTCTTATAATTACTTTACCAATAGAGTTGATAAGTTAACATTTGCAATGGACGAGATTGGTTACACAATCGCTCACACATTCGAAGAAAAGCACCCAGAAGCTTAATTTTAGCTAACCCTTTAAAAATTATTCTGTTATGGGTAAGTTAAAAATTAAGAGACAAGACGTCTGGATTGACATGACTCCTATGTCAGACGTAATGGTTCTTTTACTAACGTTCTTTATGTTGACCTCAACATTCGTTAAGAACGAACCTGTAAAAGTTAATCAGCCATCGTCTGTATCGGAGATCAAAGTTCCAGAAAAAAATGTGCTAAACATCTTAGTTGATAAAACAGGCAAGGTGTTTATGAGTATGGATAATCAGAATGATGTGTTAAGTCTTATTCAAGCAGTGAATGAGACAAGCAATCTTGGGTTATCTCCTCTTGAAATGAAGAAATTCCAGTCAGACCCTATGTGGGGTGTGCCAATGAACAGCTTAAAAGGATACTTAAATCTGCCTAAAGAGAAAATGACAGAGATTATTACTGGCAAAGAAGCTGGCATCCCTCTTGACTCTATAGAAGGAGGTATGAGTGAATTTCAGAAGTGGGTAAATGAGGCTTTGAATGTAAACGAAGACTTAAAGATTGCAATCAAGTCAGACTCTGATACTCCATACGCTAACGTTAAGAAGCTGATGTCTGAACTTCAGGATATGAATCAGAACCGTTATTATCTCATCACTACATTAAAAACTGGGGAGGATAAATAAGTATGGCAAAATCAAAAGATACAAGTAAGCAGAAGAAAATCAATGTCCGTGTAGACTTTACGCCTATGGTGGATATGATGATGCTTCTTATTACGTTCTTCATGCTCTGTACTTCTTTGGCTAAACCTCAGACAATGGAGCTGAGTATGCCAAGTAATGATAAGAACATGACAGATGAAGACAAGTCGGTTACTAAGGCCTCGTACACGGTTACTATCTATGTAGCAGGTAATAACAAAATCTACTATACTGAAGGAATGCCTAAATATAATGACCCTTCTTCTCTAAAGGAAACTACTTGGGGTAAGGATGGTATTCGCAAGGTCTTAATTCAGCACACTACAGAAGATAATACACAACCAGTATTAACGGTAATGAAGGCTAAAGCTGAACTTGATGCTAAGAAAAGTGAAATGCCTGCCTCTGTTTATTCTAAGGAGTTAGCTAAGATTAAGTCTGGTGAAATTAATGGTCAGAAAATTCAAACATTGACTGTTATCATTAAGGCTACAGACAAGGCAAGTTATAGAAATGTAGTAGATGCTCTCGATGAGATGCAGATTTGCAGCATAGGTAAGTACGTCCTTGACAAGATTAGTTCCAGTGATGAAAAGTTACTGAAGTCTCGATCTGTTGAATAACAGGACGTTGTATTAACCATTAAAGAAAGAGTAACAATGTCAAAAATAGATTTGATTTCTGGTTCATGGACAGACCTCGTATTTGCTGGACGTAACCAGTCTTACGGTGCTTACACTTTAAGAAAGGGCACAGGTAAGAGAAATGTTATCTCTATCATTGCTGTAATTGTATTAGTCGTTTTGTGTCAGATAGGTCTTACTATTAAGAAGGCAGCTGATGCAGAGGCAAGAAGAAGAGCAGCTATGACAGAGGTAGTTGAGCTTTCTAAACTTCAGCAACCTAAGAAGAAAGCTGAAGTGAAGCAAACAAAGAAAGTGAACGTAGAACCTGAAAAGGTTGTTGAGCGAGTAAAAAGTTCTATCAAGTTTACCGCACCTGTCATTAAAAAAGATGCTGAAGTAAAGCCTGAGGAAGAATTGAAAACTCAAGATGAATTGTTGAGTACCAAGACTGCCATCGGTGTACTTGATGTAAAGGGTAACGATGAAAAAGGTGGTGCTGTATTGAAATTGAAGGAAGCTGTAACTCAGCCAGAGCCTAAAGCTGCTGCTGAAGTTGAAGAGAAGGTTTTTGATGTCGTTGAGCAGATGCCATCATTCCCTGGTGGTCCAAGCGCATTGACGAGATACCTTAACGACAATGTTAAGTATCCTGTAGTAGCACAAGAGAATGGCGTTCAAGGTCGTGTAGTTATTTCTTTCGTTGTTGAAAGAGACGGACACATTACCGATGTACGTGTGGTTCGATCAGTTGACCCATCACTTGATCGTGAGGCCTCTCGTGTTGTAAAGAATATGCCTAACTGGATTCCTGGTAAGCAAAATGGTTCAGCAGTACGTGTTAAATACAATGTACCTGTTTCATTCAGATTGCAGTAATATGAATAAAAAACTATCTTACATATTTGTAGGATTAATTCTTTTTACCATACTTTTGGCTTCATGTAATAACAAGAAGTCAAAAGATGGTAGAGCTGATACTTATTCGTCAGGGGCAATTACTTTTGCTTCTGACGAAAGTTTTAGCCCTGTTATAGAAGAGGAACGCGAACTCTTCGAGTTTACTTATCCAGAAGCTAAACTTACACCCATTTATACCAACGAGTCGGATGCTATCAATAAGCTGTTAAAAGGAAAGGTGTGGATGGCAATTACATCGCGTGATTTCACAAAAAAAGAACTTGAAAGCTTGAAATCAAGAAATCAGTTTCCTCGTTCTATTAGGTTCGCTTACGACGGACTTGCCCTTATCCAGAATACTCACAACACCGATTCTTGTATCAGTGTTGCCAACATAAAAGATATATTTAACGGCAAAATCACTAATTGGAATCAAATCTATCCCAAATCCAAGTTAGGTGCAATTACCGTTGTATTTGATAATCCTTATTCTTCTGCCGTACATTATGTAGAAGATTCTATCCTTGGGGGTAAACCTATTACCAATCCAAATGTAGCTGCGGTAAAGCATACTGCAGATGTTATTAAGTATGTTGAACAAAACAAAGGAGCTATAGGAATCATAGGTAGTAACTGGCTCAACGACAAGCGCGACTCTACCAACTTAACTTTTCGTAAGGAAATACGTCCGATGTCTGTGTCATCTGTTCCTGTTGCAAATGTGCAAAACAGTTGGAAGCCTTACCAGTATTATATCTATAATGCCAGCTATCCATTGGTTCGCACGTTATATATCTTGCTCAATGATACACATATAGGTCTTCCTACAGGATTTTCTAATTTTATTATATCGCAAGATAAAGGACAACGTATTATCTTAAAGACAGGTTTATTACCAGCTTATGGCAACTTAACTGTGCGAAGTGTACATGTAACCGATTAATTTTATAACTGATGAAACAAGAACAATTTCTAAAAAGTTCATTTCAAACAATTAAATAAAAACGATTATGAAGAAAATTAAATATTTTGTATTAGGAGTATTGCTCATGGGAATGACAGCTCCAGCGATGGCACAAGATGTAAACGATGTGGCTATCAAGCAAGCAACAGAGATTATCAAGTCTAACAATGCAGAAACTGTAGAGAAGGCTCTTAAGCCTATTATTAAGGCTAACAAGAAAAACTTGCCCGTTATTGTTGGTATTGGAAGAGCTTTCTTGCAGAATAAAAATCCAGAGATGGCTAAGAAGTTTGTAGAAATGGCTATTGCGCGTAACGACAAATATGCTCCTGCGTTTATATTGGCTGGCGACATTGCTGTGAATGCAGACGATGGGGGTAAGGCTGCTGAGATGTATCAGCAAGCTAAGTACTTCGACCCCAAAAACCCAGAAGCTTATTACAAATATGCCAATGTATTGCGAGGACGTAGTCCTGAAGAGGCTGTTTCTAACTTAGAAGAGCTTCGTACTCAACGTCCTGATGTAGCTGTTGATGCACTTATTGGTCGTATTTATTATATCTCTAACCTTTTGAGCAAGAGTATGAAAAGTTACGAAAAGGTAGATAAGTCTAAATTAGAAGATATTGATATTACCAACTATGCTATGGCTGGTTACCTTACTCAAAAGCGTCAGAATAGTATAGATATGGCTCTTTACGGTTTGAGCAAGAATCCTCGTTGTGCTGCTTGGAATCGTTTAGTATTCTATAATTATACTGATGAAGGAAAGGTAGAAGAAGCTCTTAAGTATGCTGATAAATTGTTTAATGCTTCAGATAGTGCAAAGATTACTGGTTTTGATTATACATACTACGGGCAGGCTTATTTAGGGGCTAAGCAATATGATAATGCTATTGAGATGTTTAAGAAAGCACTTGAGGCAAATAAAGACAATGCTAAGCTTGCTAACAACAACCGTAAGTCTTTGTCAGACGTTTGTGTTGATAAGGGAGACTATGCTGCTGCCATTGAGTATTATGAGGAATACCTTAAGAATAAGGAAAATCCTACTGCAACAGATTTAGCAGGTTTAGGTACAATTTATACTTCTTTGGGTGCTACACAAAAGGGAACACAGCAAACAGCTACTTACCTAAAGGCAGATGCTGTGTACAAAGAGTTGGGCGAAAAGTTCCCTGCTAACATTGACTTTGCTAACTTCTTGCGTGCTCGTGTCAATTCTAACATGGACCCAGATACAAAGAAAGGCCTTGCAAAACCATTCTATGAAGCCTTAGCCAATTCACTAAGTGCTAATACCAACCGTGATAATGTAGACAACACTCGTTTGGTAGAGGCTTATAGATACTTAGGTTATTACTATCTGTTACAAAACAAGAAGGCACTTGCGAATTCTTATTGGAAGAAGGTTTTAGAGATTGATCCTCAGAATGAAACCGCAAAGCAAGCTCTGTCTATGTAGTAAAAAAATATAAGACGATGTTCACTATTATTTTTATATATAAATTACAAAATTAGGTGTAAACACACCTCCAAATATAAAATCAAATATTAAATTAATATTGAATAGTTCTTTATTACAAAATATCTTATGAGGTAAGCATTCTTTTTAGAGTGTTTACCTTTTTTTTGTAAGCATCCAACATTAGCCGCCTTTGCTGGATTTTCCTTCTTTACTATGTTTGCTAGAAAAACTTTATGCTTACAAAAAAATGCAACAGAGGTTTGCAATGCGGCCAAGGGCGCAAAGCCCCCGAAGAGTATAATCAGCAATACAAAAAACAAAAGAATCCCCTTAATTTAATAAACGAGCGAAACTTATGAACTTGCCAACTAACAACTCAAACTCTTTGCCACATCCACAGCCTGTTTGATGCGGTGAGCCATACCTATACCATCTCTTAAATTACCAGCTAATATCAAACCTGAGTATTGCTGTTGCACCTTTTCTATAGCCGAAAAACGGGCACCACTTGTTATTTCGTATTGAGGTATGGCGCACTGATGACGGAAAATACGAATAACATCAGGTTTAACAGATGCTGGTAATTTCAGCATATGGTGCAAGGCTTCATCAACAATGTGCATCAATTCTTCATCTGTCTTATTGATAAAATCCTGATGACGAACACCTCCGATGAAGAACGAAAGCGTAATACCTTTTTGGGGCGAACGACCTGTAAAACAAGCAGAGGGGAGCAAGATACCTAATACATCTTTATGTTCGCACGAAGGAATCAATCCTCCAAATGCTTTAAAGTCTACCCCTTTTGTATCTTTGATGCCTACACCTACCTGAACGATTGGTGCATAAAAGAGAGAGCTAATATTGTTCATCAATTCTTTACTAACAAAAGGCAATAACTTAGGTAGAGCATATGCACCACAAGTGGTTATCACCTTTTTGCAATCTATGGTGCAACTCTCGTTATCTTTATTCTTATAAGATACTTGATAACCATTTTCGTAAGGATGTATCTCTGTTTCGTGTGCTCCTAAAACTATGTTTTCTACACCAATCTTATCGCCCAAGGCTTTAACCAACTGCTCTAATCCGCCATGAGCCGAAAATACTTCTTTGGTAGCTAGCTTATCCCTGTCTGTTTTAGACTGTTTGGCCTTAGCAATAGCTCCGCATATAAAACTACCATAATTGTACTCCAGCTGGTATAATTTAGGCAGTGCATAACGAGTAACTAACTTCATTGGGTCTCCAGCATATACGCCTGATATAAAAGGATCTACGGCATATTTTAAGTAGCTCTTACCCAATCTGCGTACAACTAAAGCTCCTACAGTCTCATCAGCATTGGTTCCTTTCTTTCTGAAAGGTTCGCCTAAAATTCTAAACTTATCATACCATGTAAACAAAGGTGTGGACAAAGCCGAGAATAATCCTTCTGGCAGATTATAAAATTTGTTGCCTTTCCATATCCACCTATGCTTACTGGCTGAGCAAGCTGTTTGTAATAAAGAAGATTTGCCTAAATCTTGAAACAATTCTACAACCTCTGGACAAGCAATAGATCCTGTGTTTGGACCACTTTCTATAATGAAACCATCTACTTTATGTGTACATATCTGTCCGCCAATTCTGTCGGCAGTTTCAATAACACACACACGTTTACCATATTTTGTTAAGTAAAACGCAGTAGTAAGTCCAGTAATACCTGCCCCAATAACACATACATCAGCTTGTTCTTTAGGTGCATTAGTAAAACTCGTAGTTTTTCTCTGTTCTATCTTATTTTTTTCCATTTGCATCATCTTTTTTATGTTATAGTATAAATTTTATATGGGTTTAGAAAATTTCTTATCGGTATTAAGCATTAGCGGGTCAAGAGCAGCCACCACATTACGTACAAATGGCGATCCCATACGAGTCATACTTATGCTATTCTCTGTCAGCTCTATCAGTCCATCGGCTTGCATCACTTTCATTTTAGCTTCATTATATAATGTAGCTTGTTTTACCTCATTGGGCGTAATACCCAAATGTGTAGCAATATCCGTCCATGAAAAATGATAATTACACATCATTTGTTCTATCACCTCACGTACAATTTGCTGCTGTGGTGTTAACATATAACCACGCTGTATATACAAGTTACCTTGGCTAATGGTATCAATGTACGTCTTAATATCGCGCCCATTTTGTGCATAAGCCGTACTAAGTTGACTAATAGCCGTAACACCAAAAGCATATACCTGTCCTGTTGTACGGCGAGTACAATAGCCCTGAAAGTTTCGGTGCAACTGCTTGTAATCTAAAGCAATGCTTAGTTCATCGGTTGGTAGTACAAAGTGGTCCATACCAATACTTCGGTAACCAGCCTCATGAAATACCTGTGCAGCTTGGTTGTACATATTTTGTTTGTCCTCTTCCTTTGGTAATCCTATTTTTTGCAATATCAATTGACGCTTATGCACCCATGGCACATGCCCATAACTAAAAGTTACAACTCTGTTGGGGCGCATTTTTGCCACTCTTTCGGCAGCCTTGCTAAACGATTCGGGTGTTTGATAAGGCAAGCCAAACAGTAAATCTATGTTCACTATAATACCCTTTTCACGCAATAGTTTCATGATGTCTTCTTCGGGTATGAGCGAGGGCGTGCGATTAATCGCCTTGAGAACGCGCTCATCAAAATCTTGTATTCCCAAACTAAAACGTGTAAATCCACAGTTGCACAGGTTGTTCCAATCTTTCTCTGATAAATATCCAGGATGACATTCAATGGCTATCTCTGGCTTTTCTATCGTTGGTATGAGTGACAACATATGTGCGTTTAGCTCTTTAATGCAATGAATGGGCAATGCTGTAGGACTACCTCCACCATAATGAATTTGTGAAATGCGCCGAGTTTTAGATAGATGTTTGGCTACCATATCAATTTCTTTGTGTAAGGCATCCACATACTGTTTCACCACTTCTTCTTTCATCATGGCATACGAGTTGCAACCACAATAATGACATAACTGTCTACAAAAAGGAATATGCAGATAAAACGACACCAAAGGCTGATGCGTATTGTTGTTTGAGCGGTCTACTTCTGCTATATAATCTTGTGCCGATAGCTCCTGAAAATAGTTGGCAGGTGGATAACTGGTGTACCTTGGTACTGGAACATTGTACTTATCAAGCAATAGTTTATTCATTTTTTTCGCTTCCTTTTCTTGTTAACACCTATATCAGTGTTTATATTAAGGCTGGTTCTATAAAATATCACCGTATATAGTGAGTTATAAATCTATGAAATGTTTTTTGTTATCTTTTGGCTTCTTTTTATAGAAAACAGGCTGCGTCTCAACAATTCAAACAAGTTTGATAGTATTTGGCTTGCACTGTTTTTGGTTCAAAAATGTCAAAAATCTAACAAAGCTAATTTTATAGAACCAGCCTTAAGAATGTTTTATTTAGCAAAAGTACCTTTTTTTTACAATCTACACTATCCTATATTATGAGGATATTTGGAGTATATGTTGTATACAGACATATCATGTTCAAATAGTTCAAACACCTATATTATGATATAACGAATGTGAATAATCTTTACAAAATACATTGTCTAACGAAAATATTTATCAGCAAAATGTAAAGAGATGAGAATTTATTAAATTTTAAGAGCTTTGTATAATTAATTGAAATACAAAGTTTTATATTAATGTTATTAATAATATCTTTACCTTTTCGCTCAAAATAAATCCTATAAAATAGCAATCTCCAGCGTTTTGTAACACAAACTCAATGAGATTGTAATACAAACTCAATGAGATTGTAACATAAGATAATATACAAAAAGCAACTTGTTGAAAATAAAGAAGTTACCTTGTTTGTAAAACTAAATAGGTAACGATTTGGAAACGAGAGAAATGCTTTGTAACGCTGTTTACTGCTAAAGAAAGACCGCTTGTTATTCTGTTTGCAAAGATAAGACTTTGTTACCGAACAACAAGCGTTTTTAATGAAATATTCTTCTTTCTGCACTTTCTAATATTGTTTGTTGGTGGAAAGGATTATATTCTTCTCCCTCGTCCTTTCTGTTAGCTTGATTTCTTAGTTTGCGCTGCCAAGCTGCTTCGGCATAGTCATCACCATGTGCGGATGGTGTAATTAAATCGCCCAATCCTTCCGCTACTTCATCGGCTGCACTAACGATGGTGTCTGCCACTGCAACTATGGAGTTCTGCACTTGTGAGGTATCATTGCATCGTGAGATAGAAGAACGGCTTGGAGGCACAAGTTGGTAGCCTGTATCAGATTGTTCTTTCTTTTCAGTTGGCTCTTGTATCGTTGGGTGTGGTTTCTTTGTTTCTTCCTTGTTGGCTGCCTCAAAGTTCTTCTGCAGGGAACGGTAGCCGAACTCCCTGCCCATTTCGGAAGCCTTGAAGGATTGTCTACCAAATGAGAACTTCAAGCCATAGACATTACCTTGCTTGTTCTTCAAGCGGTCAATGATTACGCCACTCTTACTAAGGTCATAGAGAAACATGGAATGTCCCGTGATGCCTGTACCTTTGTACTTGTCAAGCAAGGTGTAGCAAATCTTCTGCATCTGCTGCTTTGTCTGTTCTCTCGTTGAACTGGCTTTTACCTTTTGATGTTTCCTTTCCGCCTTGACCTCCTTTGCGATGGTCAAGCCTCTCTCTCAGCTTATTTCCTCTGCTACTTTCGCTGCCCTATTGCTCACAAAGGTGGTATCATAGACCTCACCATACAGACTGATACGGTTGGCTATGATGTGAATGTGTCTGTTGTCGGTCATCTTAGGAACGGCTGCAATAAGTTCCATTCAGAAGTATCTCACGGCAGTAGTCGGAGAATTTCCGTCCCGCACTTTCTGCCTTTGACTTAATACGCTGCTTTTCCTCTAAGGTGCATCTTACCTTGATGAACTCTGTTTTATTCATCTTCTGCTCTTCCTTATTCCGTTGCTGCCATCGGGCAGGTAATGAGGTTTTTCAGTTCGTTTTCGTCACGCTTGTTGAGGGCTTTGAGCTGGTCGTCAATATTTACGATGAGGTTCTGCCCGATATAGGTAAGCGTGTCCTTCTCCTGCGGATATATCTTGCCCGTGTAGCTGTAACCATGCAGGGCAGGAGGACAGAGCAAGTGAAGGAATGTTGTCTTGAACTTGCCTTGCTCACCTGTCAGTACAAGACAGGTATGGTTACGGCATTCACGGTCGTCCATGGCGTTGGCGACCACTGCCACGAGCCATTTGGTAAGGTATGGCAGCCACTTGTCAGAGTTGATCACAACTACGCAACTTGACAATTCGGGAATGGCTTTCAGAGAAAGGGAAGAAATTACACAACAGCTATTGTGTTCATTATTACCATTACTATTACTGCCATAATCATTACTGTTGCCAGTGCTATTACCAATATACACCAAAGTCAATCCTTTGAAATACTCCTGTATGGGATTGATACGTGGAGAGAAGCTGCTTTCTATGATGGAATAGAGATTGTCGGAAGATGTGATAATCCCCCACATCGTTGTCAAGTTCCCTGCGGAGCGTGTTGATTTCATAGCGACCCACTTTTGAGAAGTGAGCATCGTCCTTGTTCCCTGTATTCAGTTCTTCCCAATACCGTGTTGTATCTGAACTCATAATAAGAGGAGAGATAAGTTTCTATCTCACCGTTTTTGGTGGAAGTCTTCCTTTGGCTTGGGTGTATTATTTTCGCCCACTGAATTGCCTTTACCTGCGTTTGATTTCATTATCTGCTTGGTTTGGTTTCCAAGAGTGAAGTTATGAAGAGAACAGGAAAGTTCCAAGCATTCAGGGAGTGCTTGCATAATGTTGCGTACATTGGCTATGAATTTCTCACGGATTTCTGACAGGAAACTGTCGGGAAACAAGGATTTAAGCCCCAAACAAGAGGACAAGTGTGTAAAGGATGCAAGAAAGGCAGGTGCTAATTTGCTACAATACGCATCGTATTGCGTCGGCTAAAAGGATATGATAAAATGGAGTAAAGAGACAAATAAAGAGAGCGACAATCCTTTTGCCATTTCCATGTTTTTCCCTCTATTTCCCTACTGTTCCCTTGTGCTTTGAAGTATGACAAACACTCCCTACTTTTACAGGCATAAACGTGCGATGAAACGCAGAACAGGCAAAGATATTGTCAATACCAATAAGACAGAATTACAAACAAAATAACAATAAAACTATGGGATATTTTATCATTACGGATTCAAATTGGGCGAGGCTGAGGAATGAGATACTCTGTCTTGCTGAAACCTGCCACAAGGCATTTGGGGAACAGAGCAGGCACACCGATTGGCTGTACAACGGTGATGTGTGCAAGTTGCTCAACATCAGCAAGCGCACCTTGCAGCACTACCATGATACAGGTGTGTTGCCCTTTGCCTAAATCGGGCATAAGTGCTACTACAAGCGTGAGGACGTGGAACAATTATTGGAGACCAAATCAGAGAAAACAAAAATGGAAAGACCTTAAATCAACAAATAAATTCGAAGATTATGTAACAGGTAAGAGATTTGAACATGGAAGCGGATGATATGCAGGTGGTGCTGTCCGCACTTGAAGGAGTGAACAGACGGATAAAAGAAGTGGCACAGACACACAAACCGCTGTTTGGCGGTGAGCATTTCCTAACAGGCAAGGAAGTGTGCGAACGGCTGTATATCAGCCCTCGTACCTTGCAGGACTATCGGGACAGGAGGATTATTCCCTATACGCAGTTTGCAGGGAAGATACTCTATAAGGTGTCGGACTTGGAGAAAATGTTGGATGAGAATTATAAGAAATGATATACTTGGAAAAGCAAGTTTTAGAATAGGCATAAAACCATTGCCGTTAGAAAGTGATATTATTATGTAACTATTTAGCAATAATAATTATTAAATATTATTGATATTCAGTGTGTTACAAGAATAATCATGTTATTTTTTTTGTAAATAATGTCATTTTTGAACATTCTGCTATAATAGTAAGCCTGCAAGTTTCTGATATTCAATGCGAATGATTGCTGAATAGTTACTCGCTTCAACCAATCGAGTTAAAGTATATAAAAATATGGAGGAGTAAGCAAAAATTACTAACTTTGCAATTGATATTTTCATTCTCAAAATTTCTATCATAATAATGTCATAATTCTAATTACTTTATAGTTATGAAATATCGCTTCCTGTTTATTTGCAGTATGCTCGTGTCGTTCACGCTTAATTTCTATGCCCAAAGTACATTACTCTTTAAAGGAGACTTCATGTACACTAATGTCACTGTATCACATAATGGGAACTCTCAGAGTGTAACAGCCTTAATAGATACTGGCTCTTCGGTCTGTCTTATAGATTCTACTTATGCAGTTGATTCCTGCCACATCGTAGTAACAGGGAGTAATGCTACTATCGGGAACACTGCAGGCAAGCGCATCAAATCTTTCGATTTTAATATAGACTCTGTTTCTATTGCTGGCATTTCATATCCTAAGGTGCGATGTTTTGTGGTTGATTTAGCCGGTAAATTTCTACATCTTGCTCCTAAATTTATTTTAGGTGGGGATTTCCTAAAGAAAGAGATTTGGTGTTTCGATCTAAATACTCGTATGATGAAGCGTAGCGATGTTCCTAAAAAAGGAAGTTCAATACGTATTAAATGGAAAAATCATGACGACTATAGAGATGTCGGTTTGAATTCTATATACTTTAAGGGTAAGATTGAAGGGAAGAAGACCCGTATCTTTTTTGATACAGGTAGTTGGAGCAATAACCTTCCCAAAACTTTTGGAATAAAAGCTACAAGAGAAATAGAAAAGGAGAGAGGAGATATTGCCCATAAACTAAAGATGAAGAAGTGTGGGCTATGCGAAGGAGTAAGTATGGAATTATCTCAAAATAGATACTTACTTGATTTTATTTTGACTAATGATCAAGAACCTCGTGTGAATGCGTCTTTCTTATTTGGAAAATCTTTCGTTTTAGACTATTCGCATAAAACACTCTACATATTAAAGTGATATACTAATAAAAAATGGGGGCATATCAAATTGACACCCCCATTTTTTACTTGTCCAGATTAAATACTTCCGCCAATACCAATTTCTATTCTGCGGTTTGGATCATCAGTTGTCCTAACAAAAATGTGTGTTTTAATCCAATTCCAGATGCTTTTATGTTGCCACCATAGATGGTCTGAAGTTCCTGCTCTGTAAGAGGGCGCATGTGCTGCTTTTCCATTTTTTTGTGAATTTAGTTAATACCTTAATTCCGCAGTATTTTTTCTCACAAGAAAAAATACTGCGGAATTAAGGAATTATTTCAATCCGCCATTCTTTTTTCGATGATTTTTCTCGAAAAAGTTTCATTTTTCTTTCTTTATCTTACTTTACAGTGTTCTATATAGCATTTTTCTAAATGCAATATTTCTATCATTGCCCACTACGTAATTTACTATATTTTTAGTAACTTTGCAGACAGACGAATTAGAGAAAAAGTAAAATATACAAACACCAACAATAGTGAAATTTAGTGAAGTGATAGGTCAGCAAGAGGCAAAACAACGTTTGCGACAACTGGTATGCGAAGACCGTGTACCGCATGCCATGATGCTTTGCGGTCCGAGTGGCTGTGGTAAAATGGCATTAGCATTGGCTTTTGCATCCTATTTGTTGGGAGAACGAGATGAGCAAGGTGCATCTCTCCTTACTTCACAAAGTACCATTGCCAACGCCGAAGCTATGCTACGCAACTGGCAGCATCCCGACTTACACTTTACTTTCCCCGTGATACGTCCTGCAGGAACATCATCCGATCATAAAATGATAAGCGATGATTTTGGAAAGGAATGGCGACAGCAGCTCAAAGAGACGCTATATTTCAGTATGGATCAATGGATTGACCGCATGAAGGCTACAACTCAACAAGCTTTGATATTTGAAGCAGAGAGCGACAATCTTACAAGAAAATTGAGCTTGAAATCAAGTCAGGGTGGATATAAGGTTTGTGTTATCTGGCTACCCGAACGCATGAATCAGGTTTGTGCTAACAAACTACTCAAATTATTAGAAGAGCCACCTTTACAAACCATTTTTATAATGGTTTGTGAAGAGCCCGAAAAATTATTGGAAACCATTAGGAGTAGGGTTCAACGCATTGACATAAAGCGCATTGACAATGAAGAAATTATAAAAGCCTTGATAGAAAAACGAGGCATAGAAGCAAATACTGCCCAGCATATTGCACGTACTGCCAACGGCAGCTGGTTAAGAGCCATAGAAACCTTAGAGGCCAATAATGAAAATAAGCAGTTTTTAGAAACCTTTATCCGCTTTATGCGACTGGCATATATGCGAAACATTCGCGACTTAAAAAAATGGGTTGATACTGCTGCAGGCTATGGCAGAGAGAAACAACGCCGTATGCTGGCATACTATAGCAGAATGATAAGAGAAAGTTTTATGTACAATTTTCACCAATCAGAACTTAATTATATGACGGTTGAGGAAGAGAATTTTACGAAAAACTTTGCCTGTTTCATCAATGAAGCCAATGTTATAGAGATAGCCGAACTACTGGAAACAGCCCGGAAAGATATTGGACAAAATGCTAATGCCAAAATAGTTTTCTTTGATTTGGCTTTGAAAATTATCGTTTTACTTATCAAAAAATAACAAAATATAGAGATGTTTGTTCAAGCTATTGTTATGTGCAATGATAGTAAACACAACATCTTGCCACATTTATATTATAAAATGGATTATAAAAATATGAAATTTAAGATAGCACACGGATGTGACAGAGGACTCTGCAGATGTTCGTGTGCACGCCAAGACAAACAGCTTAACACATACGACTGGTTGGCTGATGTACCTGGTAACAACCAAACAACCGATCTGGTGGAGGTTCAATTTAAGAATACTCGCAAGGGATATTATCACAATGTAAACGGATTAGAACTTAAAAAAGGAGATATAGTAGCCGTTGAAGCTAACCCTGGGCATGATATAGGTGTAGTAACATTGACTGGAAGCCTTGTTAAATTGCAAATTAGAAAGGCAAGATTGAAGTCGCCCGACGAGATAAAACGCATCTATCGCATAGCTAAACCTGTGGATATGGAGAAATATAAGGAAGCTAAATTGCTGGAAGATGCCACAATGATACAAAGCAGAAAAATAGCCAAGGACTTAGGTTTGCAAATGAAGATAGGTGATGTAGAATACCAAGGAGATGGCAATAAGGCTATTTTCTATTATATTGCAGATGAAAGAGTAGATTTTAGACAGCTGATTAAGATATTAGCAGATACCTTTCATGTGCGCATAGAGATGAAACAGATTGGCGCCAGACAAGAAGCAGGGCGTATTGGTGGAACGGGGCCTTGCGGTAGAGAATTGTGCTGTGCCACATGGATGAAGAATTTTGTGTCGGTTAGTACCAATGTAGCTCGTATTCAAGACCTCTCTCTCAACCCACAAAAATTAGCTGGAATGTGCGCAAAACTAAAGTGTTGTCTCAATTATGAGGCTGACACCTACGTTGAAGCAAGCCGAAAGATACCTCACAAAGAAATTATTTTGCAAACAACCGAGAATGATTACTTTTTCTTCAAATCCGATATTTTGGCTGGTTTGGTAACTTATTCGACAGATAAAAACATGGCTGCCAACCTTGAAACTATCTCTGCTGAGCGTGCCCGAGAAATTATAGAGATGAACAAAAAGGGCGAAAAGCCAGTGTCGTTGACGTTTGACGGAAAGAAAAAAGAGGGGAAAAAACCTATCGACCTATTGGCTGAAGCCGACTTAAGTAGATTTGATAAGAGCAAACGACATAAAAAGAAACGTGGACAGGAAGCAAATGGAAATAGCCCTAAAAATAAAAATATAAGCAACAAAATCTGTCGTCCTGTTACAAAAAAAAACGAAATAACGGCACAACAACCTCGTGAGATACAACCTAAAAGCAATCAACAATCATGAAAAAGTGGGCTTTAATTTTATTTTGTATCATTTTTTTTTCAGCCTGTAACGAGCATAAAGTGTATGATAAGTTTAGAGAAACACCTATGTCGGGCTGGGAAAAGAATGATACACTGAAATATGATGTACCTCGAGTAAAGGTTGGAGGCAGCTATCACATAGGCTTGTCTATGCGCATAGGTAATAATTTTCCATTTAAAAGCATTACACTTATCGTTGAACAAACAATTTTTCCTTCGCACAAAAAAAATACAAAATCTGTGAAATGCAATGTTATTGACAATAATGGCAGAGCTACAGGTCGTGGAATTGGAATTTATCAATACGACTTTGATGTTACTACCCTTAACCTTCATGCTAACGATTCGCTACATATCTGCATTAGACACAATATGAAACGTGAGATTATCCCAGGGGTTAGTAATGTAGGCATCTATGTTTCGAGGTAATGTATAGCAAAAAAAAAAGATAGTAAGGACACACACTAGCGTGTCAATCTATACACAATATTAACTTGGCTAACGCATAAATAGTGCGCTCATGCCAATAAAAACAACTACTAACTAATGAACAAAATCTTATTAACCATCCTTATTTTATGGGCATCAGCATTTAATTTTCTATTTGCAAAGCCAAGTAATAAGTCATTAACAGCAAGCGTAGAAACAAAACAAGCCACGTTGGATTGTGCAAAAACGGTATACTCATTACCTAACATTCGGTTTATGCAAAAGGTAAAATGCTCAATTCCTACGGCAAAGATAACAGTGAGCCATCTTCCTAAAGGATTAAAATGGTATGAAAAAAGAAATATCGTTGTAGGAAAAATACGTAAAGAGGGTATCTATACTTATCAAATAAAGATGAACTATGCAGGCCACATTTCCACAGAGAATGTTACACTTACCGTTTCAAAACACTTGCAACTGCCTACCCCCTTCATGGGTTGGCTATCGTGGAACTCGGTAGAAGCTGATGTTTCGGAAGATATTGTAAAGCAAACCGTAAAACTTTTTAAGGACAAAGGCTTGTATCAATGTGGATGGAACTACATTATGCTAGACGATTGGTGGCACGCCAAAAGCAGAAATGCAGACGGAACACCACGAGCTGACAACACACGGTTTCCACATGGAATAGCTCCTATTGCTGCTTACGTGCATAGTGAGGGCATGAAATTTGGATTATATACCGATGTTGCAGAGCATACTTGCGCTGGAGCTTTTGGCTCTTATAATTACGAAACCGTTGATGCCAAAGCCTATGCCAACTGGAAAGTAGATATTGTAAAATGCGATTATTGCAATGCTCCCACAGATAAACAGACGGCTAAAATGCGTTATAAGAAGTTGAGTGATGCTATAAAAGCAGCTGGATATGGCACTACCTTGTACATTTGTGAGTGGGGAGATAGACAACCATGGAAATGGGGAGCCGAAGCAGGAGGACGTTGTTGGCGTGTTTCTCACGATGTAAGAGACTGCTGGACAGGCAAACCTGGTGGCATTGGTGTGGTACAAAGCATTAGAGATATGAAGAAGCATGCTGCCTATCAAGGGGTTAATAGGTTTAATGATGCCGATATGCTTTGCACAGGCCTACACGGAACGGGTAAATCGTCCAGCGATTTGTGTGGCGGAAAAGGTGCAGGCATGACACAAGACGAATATAGAACTCAGTTTGCTTTATGGTGTATGTGGTCTTCACCTATGGCATTATCCTTTGATCCGAGAAGCAATACGCTCACTGAGGATGACTACAAGATACTAACCAATAAGGACTTAATTGCATTAAATCAAGACTCTATGGGACAACAAGCTGATTTAATATCAGAAGATAACAACATGATAGTGTTTGCAAAAGACTGTGAAAACGGCGATGTAGCTATATCTGTAACCAATATGACAGATACTACAAAGAGTTTTACATTTGACTTTTCCAAGATACCTGCCCTCAGTATAGCCAAGCTGTATCGTGTAAAAGACCTTTGGAATAGTAAGCTACTCCCCAGAAAAATAAAGGGACAGCTCCCTATTACGGTTCGTAGTCATGCCACACAAGTTTTTAGATTATCCTGCACAGCCAAATAAAATATAAGCTGGTTCTATAAATTACCACCGTATTTTTGTGAGTAAATTTTGTAAAATACTTTTTAGCTTTTGGCTCCTTTTTACAGAAAGCGGGCTACACCTCTACTATTAAAAAAGGCTTAATAGTATTCTGCTCGCACTATTTTTCGGTTCAAAATATAAGTCTAAAAATCTAACACGCTAATTTATAGAACCAGCCATATACCTTTAAAACAAATATACAAATCTGCGGCATTTGCGTAATCTATGAGAAACAATGTTAAGTGTGAACTAAGTTTCGAGCTGCATCTATCCTTAAAAAGATAAACAGCAGGATGGTAAAGCCCCACAGCGAGGATCCACCATAGCTGAAGAAGGGTAACGGAATACCAATAACAGGCGTTAAACCGAGCACCATTCCCACATTGATAAATACATGAAATAAGAAGATACTTGCCACACAATAACCATAAATTCGTCCAAATACAAAGGGTTGTCGCTCTGCCATGATTAGCAATCTGATGATAAGAGCTAAGAACAAGAGCAATACTCCTGCCGAGCCTATAAAGCCTTCTTCTTCTCCTACCGTGCAAAAAATAAAGTCTGTATCTTGCTCTGGCACAAACTTCAACTTGGTTTGTGTTCCATTTAAAAAGCCTTTTCCTTTCAATCCGCCAGCCCCAATAGCAATTTCACTTTGGTGTACATTGTATCCCACACCTGCAATATCTTCTTCTAAGCCGAGCAATACAGTGATGCGCACACGCTGGTGAGGCTCCATTACATTATTTAATACATAATCGGCAGAATAGAAAAAGAAAATAGAGCCAATAGAGAACAATGCTATGTATAGATAATTTTTATACTTACCTGATAGCCAACAATATATAAGGTATGCTATCAATATGAAAGATACAATGAGTTGTACCCAGACAATATTGAACGGAATAACGAATTTAGCAAACAAAAAGGCTAATAATGTTGTGCCCAAACAAATAAGAAGAAGCCACCTACTTTGTTTCTTATCCTTACAATACACGTATACCATAGACGTTGAGAAGATTTGCACCAACAACAATACCACAAATTTTCCAACCGATATGGGTAGCGTAAGCAGTTCTATATGCTCGTATTTGATGCCAACCACAAAATAAATAATCATGGCTACGCCTGTAAAGAGTACACTACCAGGCATTCCTTCTCTATAAAACATTAAAAAAAATGAAAGATAAACCAATGCCGACCCCGTTTCTTTCTGTGCTACAATAAAGAGCATTGGCAACAGAACTATACTCAAAGAGTAAGCAAAATCTTTCCACTTATGAATATTAAAGCCGTATCTGCTCATAAATTTTCCTACAGCCAATGCTGTTGCAAACTTGGCAAACTCGGCAGGTTGTAGTCGTAATGGTCCTAATACCAACCACGATCGAGAACCTTTTATCTCGTGTGGATTAAAGATTGTAGCAAACAATAGCACCAACATAAAGGCATATACGATGTAAGCAAACATATCGTAATAGCGATCGTCTAACATTAAAAGCACAAACCCCAAGAAGATAGAAGAGCCTATCCAAATAATTTGCATACCCGAACGTGTATCTAAACTAAAAATATTAGGGTCTTCAAATGAAAAACTGGCACCACAAACACTGAGCCACCCAAATGAGAGTAGCGCAATATATATAGCAATTGTCCACCAATCTAATGAACGAAATACGCCAGATGGTTTATCGGTTTCTCTTACCATATGCTATACGTCTATTTTGAAACATTTTAGCTTTAGCCTCTGATGCAGGCGAGAGTTTACCTTTAATATACTGTTCCATCATCAAAGCACCAATAGGAACACCATATTCTGCACCAAATCCTCCGTTTTCTACATACACAGCTATTGCTATTTTAGGGTTATTCATCGGAGCAAAACCCATAAACACAGAGTGGTCTTGTCCTCTATTTTGTGCCGTACCTGTTTTACCACACACAACATAATCGCCACGATTAGCCGAACGACACGTACCACGTACCACTGCCGACCGCATTCCAGCTACGACATAATTGTATGCTCTCCTACTTGCTTTTGTATAATGTCGATGTCTAAACAAAGTATCAAGGGGCTGTCCCTGCACTTTCTTTACAACATGAGGTACATAGTAATAACCTCTATTAGCAATGGTAGCGGCCAAGTTAGCTATCTGCAAAGGTGTAAGGTTTACCTCACCTTGGCCAATAGCTATACTGATAATAGTCAATCCATTCCATGAACCATGATAAGCGTTGTCATAAAATTCAGCATTAGGTATCAAGCCTCTCTTCTCACCAGGAAGGTCAATACCCAACTTATATCCAAATCCCATGCTCACCATATAGTCGCGCCATGTATTCATTGCATCTTCTACGGTCTTATATTTTTTACGATTTCCCATCATATAATATAAGCCCCAACAGAAATAAGCATTACACGAAGTGCTGATAGCTGGTATCAATGCCAATGGAGAAGCATGGCCGTGGCAACCTACATGCAAACCTTTATAAGAGAAACCATGATGACAAGGAAACGAAGTAGAAGGAGAAATGATACCTTCTGATAGATATGTAAGAGCCTGTGTCGTTTTAAATGTAGAGCCAGGAGGATATTGCCCCATGATACTACGGTTGAGTAATGGCTTCCATACGTTGCGCTGTAATGCTTTATGGTTTTTACCTCTCTGCTTACCTACCATGCTACGTGGGTCGTATGTAGGACTTGATACCATGCACAACACTTCGCCCGTTGAAGGTTCTATAGCAACAATACTGCCAATTTTTCCTTGTAGTAAGCGTTCACCCAAGGCTTGCAAATTCAAATCTATAGAGAGCGTAAGATTTCTTCCTGGTACAGGACGCCTATCTAATTCGCCATGCTGATAGCTTCCTATAACTTTTCCATGTACATCACGCAACAATATCTGTACTCCTTTTTCTCCCCTTAACTGTTTTTCGTATGAGTGTTCAACACCCAATTTTCCTATATAATCACCAGGTTGATAATAGTCATCATCCTCTATATCGCTGGGCGAAACCTCTCCTACATCACCTAACACATGCGCTGCGTATGGGTAGCGATACTGTCGGATGGTTCGTTTCTGAACATAAAATCCTGGGAAACGATACATTTTTTCATGAAACACACTGTAGTCTTTATCATCTAACTGACTCATAAACAGTTGTTGTGTAAACCTTGAATACCCAGGGTTCTTTGTTCTGTCTTTTATTTCATCCATGCGATGCTTGTAAAAATCCTTTGTTATACCCAAAGCCTCGCAAAACTCTAATGTATCTATTCTGCCCTTTTGCTCGTTCATTACTACCATAATATCGTATGCTGGTTGATTATAAACCAACAACTTACCTGTACGATCGGTAATAATTCCTCGCGAAGGAAATTCTATTTTTTTTAGAAAAGCATTACTGTCTGCATTCTTCTTATAATCATCACTCAGCAGCTGTAATGTAAACAAACGAATAGTATACACCAATACTATAGCAATGGCGATACCTGCAATAACATATCTTCTATTTTCAAGATTATAATCTGTCATTTATTCACTGTCAAAAACATTACACAACAAATAAGCACAAAACGTTAATCTCTGCGCATATTTTCTACTGTAATAAGAAGTATAAACGTGAGAATAGAACTGCCCACTACGCTCATAAGCCACTGCAACCAATTAAAAAAATTGAATGTTTCGAGCGAAAAAAATGTAAGGCAAAATACAAATACCAATATAGCTGCATAACTTATAAAAGCACCTGTGCCCAAACTGTGCATAGAGGGTAGTAAGTCTTCGGCACTATCTCGAGGCAAAAACAATACTAAGATGTAGGGTTGCAACAAACCTACCAATACCATACTTGCCGAAGCCAAGCCTGGTGTATTAGAAAATATGTCTATTAACAATCCTGATAAAAAACCACATACCAAGATAAGCCACTTAGGAGAGTTTCTACGAAATAGCAACATAATGTAAATATACAACAAGGGAGTAGCGCATCCAAAGAGATGTATATGATTAAACACCAATACTTGCACCAATAGCAGTACAATGTATAATGCTAAGCCTTTTAACAAATCAATACCCATATCTTATTACTCCTTACTTCTTTACTTTACTTCTAACGAGTCTGTTGCAGCTCGCATCAGGTTAATACGTTCCTGCATAGGTCGGTTATCTACTACCAGCACATCGCGCAGGGTACTAAAATTGGTAGATAGCTCTACGCACAATCTAAAAGAAACACCATCGGCAGAGTTATATACATGCAAAATTTTTCCTACTAAAATACCAGGAGGAAAAACTGCAGAATAACCACTGGTTACTATTTTATCATACAACTTGAAACGAGCATGGCGAGGTATATCGTCCAAAAAGGCTATATCTGTAGCACCGCCTTGCCATTTTAGATAACCAAAGTAATCTCTGTTTTGTATTTTACAGCTTACATTAGATTTCTCATTGAGCAAGGGTATCACTACCGAGTAGTGGGCTGAAACCAAGTATACTATACCTACTACACCTGTACCACATACCACACCCATATCTGTATGAACCCCATCTTTATAACCTTTATTAATGGTTATAAGATTATTAAACTCGTTAATAGAGTTGCCCACTACCTTGGCTGGTATCAATTTTATACCATCCAGAGGTTTGGTTATGAGGGTATCCTTGACGTAAGCAGAATCTTTAGTAATATCGGTTAACTTTTCCGACATACTGTGCAACTGCTGCTCTAAAGCCAAATTGCGTGCTGTTAACTCTTGATTGACAGCTGTCAACGAGAAGAAATGGTCTAACTGAGCATTCCATTCATAAATTTTCCCCACAACAGAGTTGGCTGAAGAGAACCAAACACTATTTTGATAACTATTATATCTAAACAGTAGTGTAAGACTTATTACTTCCAGCAACACAAAAACAAGCCAATGGTTGTGCCGAGACAGAAACTCAATGAGATTCCGCATACATACAATTGTTTTTTCGTGTTATCAATAACATTATTGTAAATGAGGTATAAATACTTATTAACAGCATTACCCCATTATCGTAACTTTAGTTGTAGTGGCATTTATGAATTGCCACCTTTTTATATATATCAAAATTCTATTAGTTGCCACTTTTCTTCCTTAATTAAAGATACTATCATTCAAAGAAAGGCAACCAATAGAACTTTTATTTCAACGTTGTCGGGCAACCAAATTGAATATCTGGCTATTTTTATCTCATCAAGAACGAGAAGCGATCTACATTCTTCAGAGCTATACCTGCCCCCTTAGCTACACTGTGTAAAGGGTCTTCGGCAATGTGGAACGGAATGCTTATCTTATCGGTTAATCGCTTGTCAATTCCTCGTAATAAAGCACCACCACCACTTAGGTAAATACCATTCTGTACAATGTCGGCATACAATTCAGGAGGGGTCGACTCCAATGCAGAGAGAACTGCATTTTCTATCTTAGCCACGGTTTTATCTAGGCAATGAGCTATTTCTTGATAGCATACTGGTACCTCCATTGGTAATGCTGTAATACGATTAGGACCACGTACAATATAGTCTTCTGGTGCCTCATCGCCTAAATCGGTAAGTGCAGAACCTACATGTATCTTGATACGCTCTGCCATACGCTCACTTACCTTTACATTGTGTTGGCGACTCATATATTCCTGTATATCAGCTGTCAAGTCGTCACCAGCCGTACGTATAGAGTTATTAGAGACAATACCACCTAAAGAGATAACTGCTATCTCGGTGCTACCACCACCAATATCAACAATCATATTTCCTTCGGGGGCTTCTACATCAATACCTATACCAATAGCAGCTGCCATAGGTTCGAAGATAAGATAAACATCACGTCCATCGGCATGTTCGGCTGAATCGCGTACAGCACGCAATTCTACCTCAGTACTACCCGAAGGTACACCAATAACCATGCGCAAAGAGGTAGAAAACAAGCGTCTACCTGGGCGAGCCATCTTAATAAGTCCACGCATCATTTGCTCACAAGCCGTAAAATCGGCTATTACGCCATCGCGCAAAGGGCGAATAGTACGAATGTTATCGTGTGTTTTTTCGTACATCATCTTTGCTTTTTCACCCACTGCTATCATTTTATCTGTACGGCGGTCGAGCGCAACAACAGAGGGTTCGTCTACAACAATCTTATCATCACTGATAATAATGGTGTTGGCGGTTCCCAAATCCATTGCAATTTCTTGGATAAATGAAAAGAATCCCATTTGTATTTTTAATTTTATTTAGGCCTAAATATCGGCATTGTTCCTGTAAAACATGCCGGCATTCTATATTTTTATATTACTTTACAAACCATGCATGAATAGCGGTATCATAATGGCTACTCACACTAAAAGCACGTTCAGCAAACTGCTTTCTTTCTTCTAATGTTGTTTGTGCTCCATTCTTATCTAAGACATTTTGCAGCATACTATATTCTGCTTTACTTGGAACAATTACCACATCGTTAAAATTCTTTGCACCAGCGCGTATCAAAGAGATGCCACCAATATCTATTTTTTCAATAATATCGGCAGCTGATGCGCCACTGGCAACCGTTTGTTCAAACGGATAAAGATCTACAATCACTAAATCGATGGCAGGAATTTCATACTGTTTTACTTGCTGTTCATCGCCTTCATTGCCACGTCGTGCCAATATTCCTCCAAATATTTTAGGATGTAACGTTTTTACGCGTCCACCCAATATTGAGGGATATGTGGTAACGCTTTCAACAGGCTGGCACGGATAGCCTAACGACTCTATAAACTGTTGTGTGCCACCTGTTGACATGAATTTTACTCCTTCGCTATGAAGTTTTGCAAGCAGTGTCTCAAGCCCATCCTTATGAAATACAGAGATGAGGGCAGTCTTTATTTGTTTTGTTCCTGACATATCTTTAAGAATATTTGGTTACAAAGTTACGAAAAACCATTGAATGGACAACATGTAAGGGTAGAAAAAACATTATTTTATACTTTAACACAGCGAAAGTATTCGGCATGAGTTTCATTTTTTTTTCGAAAGAAATAGTTAGCCATATCAAGTAAAAAACAAACTCTATGGATTTGTGGTATAAACTCAATGAGATTGTAACACAAACTCAATGAGATTGTAATACAAACTCAATGAGATTGTAACATATTATAAATAATGGCATAAGAAATGTACTTTCCTAAAATTACTTGATAGTTTTTCTGCTTTTCTTAATTTACTTGTCGAAAATCTTTTTTTTATTCTATTTTTGGTGGCGTTTTGTAAATTAACTCATTGGTTACCAACAAAATGTTTCTATATTTCATATAATACATATAAGAATGTGTGTACTCAGATACCAACTTCTTAAGTAGGAGTTGAAAGTGGAGGCATCAAAGTTTACTTTCTACAAAGCTAATTTATAGAACCGCCCCTTAACTAAAAAGCGAGTTGTTAGTTCAGTATTTGAGAACAAACAACTCGCAACCTCGTGAGCTTGTATACTTATTAACTTGTAAACAGGAAAGCGGATAACTTGTCAACTTGTGTACTTGTAAACTTGTTAACTTATTCATCCATCAGTTAACAACGTAGCTCATATCTTGATGTTCTTCTATATACCTTATTATATTATGGTGTACACTAATCTCCTTAAGTTTGGAATGTAAGAGAATATTCGATTGCCGTTTCTTGTCAACTATCTGGAAATACAGTTGGGTATTGCCCTTACTGTCGGCAAGCATTGTGGTAATGTCGTTTACTACCACTTCGTTAATAGCCTCGCTGTCTACCACAATAGTAAACTTTTGTATACCTTTATCCCTAACGGTTTGCAGGTATTGAACATCACTAACACGTAAGTCATAATACTTACTATCACGATAACGCTGGGTACATTTGGCGGTAATGTAAATGGTACTGCCCACAATCATCATACCTTTCCATTTTCCCCATTCTTCACCAAAAAAAGCTAATTCGCCCGTTCCACTAAAATCCTCAATGGTAACAAAGCCACATGGTTTGCCTGTTTTGGTAAACTTGTCTTTTACAGCAGTAATCATTCCGCCAAATACTACTTCTGTTTTCTTGGCAAGTTCGGCCTTATCCTCTAATTCTGTGCACTTTGTATTGCACAAAGTGTTGAGTACAATACTGAATTCATCCAACGGATGGGCAGAAAGATAAATGCCCACAAGGTCGTGTTCGCGATTTAGTTTTTCGATATTGCTCCACAGCTCTGGTTTAGGAATGATAGGTGTGGCAATCTCTATGGCATCTTCTCCACCAAAGAGAGAATGTTCTATCTCAGATTTCTTAGCCTGATACAATTGTCCGTAACGCACCAAAGTATCAAGAAATTGTTCTCCTTTGGTATTTTTAGTAAAGTAACACTCACGTGGATTGCCAAAGCTATCAAATCCTCCGCTAAGAGCTAAGCTCTCAAAAGCCTTGCGGTTTACATTATTAAAGTCTACCCTTTGTGCAAAATCAAATATATCTTTGTACGGTCCGTTGGTATCTCTCTCTTTGATAATAGCCGTTGCAGCAGCATCACCCATACCCTTGATAGCCGCTAATCCAAAACGAATGGCACCGTTTTGGTTTACACCAAACTTTTGATAGCTTTCATTTACATCAGGACCTAAGGTAGATATGTTCATTGACTTGCATTCGTCCATGAGCTTGGCAATTTCTGTTATCTGGTCTTTTCGTCTGCTCATAATGGCTGCCATGTACTCTGCAGGATAATGAGCTTTTAGGTATGCCGTTTGGAAAGCTACCCATGAGTAGCAAGCTGCGTGCGATTTATTAAAAGCATAGGATGCAAATTTCTCCCAATCTGCCCATATTGAGTTAAGAATTTGTGGGTTGTAGCCATTCTTCTTGCCGCCCTCAATAAATTTAGGTTTCATGGCATCTACTATAGCTTTCTTTTTTTTACCCATGGCTTTACGCAATGCATCACTCTCACCACGTGTAAAGTTAGCCAACAAACGAGAGAGCAACATCACTTGTTCTTGGTAAACAGTAATACCATACGTGTCTTTCAGATATTTTTCCATTATGGGGATAGGGTAGGTAATAGGCTCTAATCCCTTTTTACGAGCAATAAATGAGGGGATGTTATCCATAGGACCTGGACGATAGAGGGCATTCATGGCAATCAAATCGCCAAATTTTGTAGGGCACAATTGGCGCAAATAGTTTTGCATGCCAGCCGACTCAAACTGGAATGTACCAATGGTTCGTCCTTCTTGATACAACTTATAGGTAAGTTCATCATCAATAGGAATATGATCTAAGTCTACATCTATGCCACGTGTTTGCTTGATAATCTTGACCGCTTCTTTTAACTCAGACAGGGTTTTTAGTCCCAAAAAGTCCATTTTTATCAGTCCAGTCTCCTCAATTACGTGTCCATCGTACTGCGTACAGTTAGTTTTTTCATCCTTAAAGTCTGGGTCATCTGCAGTAGATATAGGCACCCAGTTGCTGATAGGGTCTCTACAAATAATAAAACCGCAAGCATGTATACCCGTTCCGCGCACCGTTCCTTCCAGCATTTTAGCGTACTTAATGGTATTGCGTTCACGCAGGTCGGTAGATGCTTCCGCACTTTGTAGTTCTGGAGTACATTTAATGGCATTGGTAAGGTTCATCTTTAGTCCGTCTGGTAAGCGGTCTGGAATGGCTTTGCACAAGGCATTTGAGCGGTCAAGTGGTAACTTTTCCACACGGGCTACATCTTTAATCGAGTTCTTGGTAGCCATACTTCCGTAGGTAATGATATGGGCGCAGTTTTCATGTCCATACTTATCCATTACCCATTTCAGCACCTTTCCACGTCCATCATCATCAAAGTCGGTATCAATATCAGGTAAAGAGATACGATCTGGATTTAAGAAACGCTCAAAAAGTAAATCGTAATCCAATGGATTAATCTTGGTAATGCCCAAGCAATAAGCCACCACAGAACCAGCAGCCGAACCACGTCCAGGACCTACCATCACATTTAATTCCTCACGAGCCGCTCGTATAAAATCGGAAACGATAAGGAAATAACCTGGAAATCCCATGGTCTTCATCACGTGCAATTCAAATCTGATGCGGTCATCTACATCCTTTGGCACAGGATCGCCATACAATCGTTTGGCTCCTTGGTACACCAAATAATGCAAGTAGTCGGCTTCAAACTTGATACGGTACATCTTTTCGTATCCTCCAAGGTGTTTTACACGCTTTTGCCCGTCTTCTTCTGACATAGGATTTTCTCCATTCTCATCAGTTGTAAACTCCCGATATAAGCTCTCTTTGGTAAACTTTTTCTCCCATTCTTCTTCTGTTCCAAATTCTTTTGGTATGGGGAAGTTAGGCATGATAGGGTCATGATTGATAGAATACGTTTCAACTTTGTTAAGAATTTCAAGTGTATTGGTTAGAACCTCGGGAATATCAGCGAACACTTCGTTCATTTCAGCTCTGGTCTTAAACCATTCTTGTTTAGAATAGAGCATACGTGTAGGGTCGTCAAGGTCCTTTCCTGTAGACAAACACAATAGGTGATCGTGTGCTTCTGCATTGTCTTGGTCTACAAAATGCACATCGTTGGTACAGATAACCTTGATGTCATACTCCTTGGCTAACTCCATTATTACTTTATTGGCACGCTGCTGCATAGGGTATACCTCACGATTAGCCCTGATATTTGGGTTTTTTACCTCGTGTCTTTGTATCTCTAAGTAGTAATTATCGCCAAATACATGCTTGTACCATTCTATGGCTTCACGTGCTCCGTCAATATCTCCTTTCAGTATTTTTCGTGGAACTTCACCCGCGATACAGGCAGAACTAACAATTAAGTCTTCGTGAAATTTCTCCAAATCGGCTCGATCTGTACGGGGACGCATATAGTATCCGTCAACCCAAGCACGACTTACCAGTTTTATTAGGTTTTTATAGCCATGATAATTCTTTGCCAAAACAATAAGGTGGTAACCACTCATGTCTCCTTTATCCTTTACCTTATCGAATTTGGTTCTGTGAGCCACATACATTTCACAACCGAAAATAGGCTTAAAAGGCTCTTTACCCTCGGCTTTTAGTTGTTTATTAACGCTGTTGGTATAATCAAAAAACTCCTTAATGCCAAACATATTACCATGATCGGTAATAGCCATTCCTCGCATACCGTCAGCAACAGCTTTGTCTACCAGACGCTTAATGGGCGACTGTCCGTCTAAAATTGAGTAATATGTATGCACATGGAGATGTACATAATCGTTCATTCGTTCACTAATTTGAGAGTGTAAAATTAATCAATTATCAGCAATATACCAAAGAATAGGCCCTTTTTGTTTCTGTT
Organism: uncultured Prevotella sp.; assembly: GCA_946999045.1. Lineage (GTDB taxonomy): Bacteria > Bacteroidota > Bacteroidia > Bacteroidales > Bacteroidaceae > Prevotella. The sequence goes on along the minus strand of CAMQBR010000004.1, from coordinate 5,426 downwards.
TCTTACAAAAAACACGTACCTTTGCAGCATATTCCATTTACCTGTTATCTAATGATAAAGAGAATAAAGAAATTAAAGAAGATTAGAATTCATCGTGAGGGAACCGATACTCTTGTTTGGGGATTTATTATCATTGTAGCCATAGCTCTTTTGTTATGGCGTAGCTTTGATACTAAAATTCCTTTCTATGCCTTTACTATTATCTTTGGTATAGTTTATTGTATTGTTATTAATTTCTTTCAATGTCCTATTCGTCTTTTTCCAAAAGACGACACCGAGAAGATTGTTGTGGCTCCTGCCGATGGAAGAGTTGTAGTGGTTGAGGAGGTTGAAGAGACCTCATATTTTCACGAACGCCGACTAATGATTTCTATCTTCATGAGTCTTTTTAATGTACATGCCAACTGGTTTCCAGTAGATGGCAAGGTAAAAATGGTAAAGCACTTTAATGGTAACTTTCATAAAGCATGGTTACCTAAAGCTAGTGAGGAGAATGAACACTGCGATACCATTATTACTACACCGCAAGGGCAAGATGTTTTGTGTCGACAAATAGCAGGTGCTGTGGCTCGACGCATCGTTACTTACGCAAAAGAGGGCGAAGATTGTTACATTGATGAGCACCTTGGATTTATCAAATTCGGTTCTCGTGTAGATGTATATCTGCCTTTGGGAACTGAAGTTTGCGTAAAATTAGGACAAAAAACAACTGGCGATCAAACAATTATAGCCAAACTAAAATAACATAAACGTACACCTTACTCTTTACACCTTTTTATATATAGGCGTAAGATAGATGTTTATTTTACACAATAATGAGTAATTGTATTACAAAACATGTACCCAACACGTTGACGTGTTGCAACCTAATTTCGGGATGTATTGCTACAATGATGGCATTTAATGGCGAGATAAAACTGGCCTTAGTATGGATTATCATTGGAGTTTGTTTTGATTTTGTTGATGGAATGTCGGCTCGATTGCTCAATGTAGCATCGCCTATAGGTAAAGAATTAGACTCTCTTGCCGACTGTGTTACCTCTGGAGTAGCACCTTCTACCATTATCCTTTACGAGTTAAGCATCATAGATTATCCTTCTATTTTAGCTTCTTCTGATGTTGTTACGTCTTTTTCTGCTTATAACATCATTCCATATTTTGCTTATATTATGGCAGCTTTCTCGGCATTGCGATTGGCAAAGTTCAATCTTGACACACGACAAACTACCTCGTTTGTTGGTATGCCAACCCCAGCCAATGCTTTGTTCTGGGCTTCACTTGTTGTCTATAATCCTTCATGGCTGGAAGAATGTAGGGGGGCGTTGCTTATTATCTTGGTAATGATGCTTGTAAGTTGCTACTTATTAGTGAGCGAAATACCCATGTTTGCCCTTAAGTTTAAGCACTGGGGGCTCAAAGGAAATGAGATACGTTATGGTTTTATCTTACTATCTGCTATATTGTTAGCGATATTTGGTATCTTAAAAGGCTTGTGGATTGTAATTGCTTGCTATATACTTATCTCGTTTGGACTGTTCATAACAGGTAAAACATCGGTATCCAGCAAGGATATTGTAAAATAAAAAGAATATGATTTTGAAGTTGTTACTCATCATCTTTTTGGTAACAATAGTGTTTATTGGCTCTGTTGTTATCAAGTTATTGAACCTTATCAACCAAGGCTCAAGGATGTTTAGAGGACAAGTTAATGGAAGAAACCATCAAAAACGACAACAACAAAGAAGAAAAAGCTCTAAGCCAACCATCGTTGATTGTCGCAATGACCAGCAAATTAATCAAAAGATTTTTGATAAAGACGAAGGAGAATATGTAGACTTCGAGGAAGAAAAATAATATATAAAGTAAAATAGTAGATAAGTTAACAAGTAGGCAAGTTATCATCACAAAGTTTATCAACGTGTTATGGCTGGTTCTATAAATTATCTTTGGTAGATTTTTGTGGGCATTTTTTACAGAGAAACAGGCAGTACCGTAACAATTCAAGCAAGTTTAAGTGTATTTGGCTTGTACTATTTTTTGGGGGCAAAATGTAAGTTTGCTCACTCGTGTAGCTCGCTACACTCCTTTACTCACTTACATTTTAAACTCAAAAAATAAGTCCACTATCTAACAAAGCTAATTTATAGAAGCAGTCCTCTTAATTTATAATCTTGTTAGTTTGTTAACTAAAAACATTCTTTACTTGCCGTGATTAACCAAAGAGCCAATAGGTTCACCCTCAATCACCTTTTTGAGGTTGCCCATCACATCCATATTAAAAACATAGATAGGCAAGTTATTTTCCCGACACATAGTAGTTGCCGTCAAATCCATTACCTTTAAGTGGCGTGTATAAATCTCATCAAAAGTTATTTCATCAAACTTCTTAGCCGTTGGATCTTTCTCTGGGTCGGCAGTATATACTCCGTCAACGCGAGTTCCCTTTAGCATTACATCGGCTTCTATCTCTATACCGCGCAACGCACTGCCTGTATCAGTGGTGAAATAAGGTGAACCTGTTCCACAAGCGAAGATACAAATATACCCATTCTCCATAGCATCAATAGCTTTCCACTTATTGTAATATTCGCCAATAGGTTCCATGCGGATAGCTGTCATTACCTTGGTTTTAACACCGATAGCACCCAATGCTGAGCTCAGTGCTAACGAGTTGATAACAGTTGCGCACATACCCATTTGGTCGCCCTTTACTCTGTCAAATCCTTTTTGCGACCCACTCAATCCACGAAAAATGTTACCGCCACCTATAACGATGCCCATTTGCACACCCATCTCGTGCACCTCCTTTATCTGTAGAGCATAGTCGCTCAAACGTTCAGGGTCAATACCATAGTTTTGTTTACCCATTAAGCTCTCTCCACTGAGCTTCAATAGTATTCTCTTGAACTTTACCATTGTTTATGTTTTTTTTTATATTAAAATAATTATTCTTCTGCGATTATAAAATCTACTTCCTTAAAAGCATATATGCGAATATGTCCCTGTAGGTCTAAGAGCTGCAAATGACCGTTGGGCATTACGCTAGTAAGTGTAGCCTTAAACGTACCTTGCTTATCCCTATATAGATGCAACTCGTTACGCCTATACAAAGCTTCATGGTAGTAATGAGCAATATCTTCTTCGGAAGATAACAGCTGTTGCACATATTTTTCAAATGAATCAATTAACTCATGCAGCAAATTTTCTCTGTTAATCTCCTTCCCTATTATCTGATACAATGACACAGGATTAGGCGCATCACTTACAAATTGTTGCTGATTAACATTGAGTCCGATACCAAATACGCAATTCTTAATCCCTCTCGAATCTACCTTCGTCTCTATCAACGTGCCACTTATCTTTTTATCTTTCCAGTAAATATCGTTGGGCCACTTTAGCATAATGCTGCCAGTATAGCGGTCTAATACCGCTTTTATAGACAAAGCTCCAGCCATAGACAAAGCAAACTGATGCGTTATAGGTATCTCTGTAGGATGTATCAAGATAGAATAAAGCAAATTTTTACCAGCCTCACTCTCCCACGAATGAGTACCTTGCCCCTTCCCGTGGGTTTGAAAATTGGCAACAGCCACTACCATATCTTCCTGAAAGAGTGAAGCGTGTGCCATGAGGTAGTCGTTAGTAGACGGTATGGTTTCAAAGTTAATATATTTTCTGCTATACATTATATATTATAGTAGTATGGGATTAAAAGCATCAATAATATGTTCTATGCGAGCATTCTCTTTACATGTTCCGATAATAGAGATAATATCAAAGCGCAACTCCTCCTGTACGTTATATTGTTTTACATAACTATCAGCTGCCCAGCCTAAGTTACGCATTTTCTTTTCGTCCACTGCATCCTCTGGATTAGTTATCTCTTCTGTTTTTCTTGTTTTTACTTCTATAAAAACACAGGTGATATTATCTGGTGTAAGAGCTATAATATCAATATCTCGCCGCCCCTGTTTCCAGTCGCATTCTCTGATGATATAACCTTGATTGTGCAGATATGCTACCGCTAAATGTTCACCCCATTGTCCTAAATCGTTATGTTGTGCCATGTTGATGTTTTTTGAACAATTACACAAAAATATACTTTTTCCTTCACACATCAAAAAAGTTTATCGTATTTTTGTGCCATACAAGGTAAATAAGAGTAATGATGGTAGAAGAACAATTAAAGTACGATGAGCAATTTATGCGCAAAGCCTTAGACGAAGCGAAAACAGCCTATAATGCGAGAGAAATTCCAATTGGAGCCATTGTGGTATGTAACAATCGAATTATATCACGTGCCCACAACCTTACCGAAACGCTAAACGATGTAACAGCTCATGCCGAGATGCAAGCTATTACCGCTGCAGCCAACGAGTTAGGAGGTAAGTATCTTACTAACTGTACGTTGTATGTTACGGTAGAACCCTGCCCAATGTGTGCTGGTGCTATTGGTTGGGCACAAATACAGCGTATCGTATATGGAGTAAGCGATGTAAAGCGTGGTTACCAACTCTTTGCACCGCATGTACTACACCCCAAAACAACCATTACAGGAGGTGTTTTGGAAGAAGAGTGCAAAGCCTTGATACAACAGTTTTTCAAGCAAAGAAGATAACAAGAGATAGTAGCTTTTCTTTAGCTTATACATGGATAAGATGAAATGTTAGATGATATTTCATATCTTGTTGATATTTAAGTACTTTTAAAAACTATAAATTACATTTTACAATCTCATGGAGTTTATCTTGCAATCTCATTGAGTTTGTATTACAATCTCATTGAATTTATGTTACAATCTCATTGAGTTTGTGCTGCAACTAATCCTTGAAAATGAAGAAATATCGAAGTTGGTGTAAACTAACTGATAATGAGCAGGAAATCACCTATCAATAGTCCTAATATCACAATAGTTATAATCGTGATACTATAACGAACAATCCTTGATGGTATCTCGCCAATAATATACCTTATCCCTTTCGCTGCGGAGTTCTATATCTTGTCGTCTGCCATAGCTTACATTCTGTTTTTCTGTGCTTGCCCTGCACCTGTACCTTTATACTTACTGGCTGTTGTATTGAAACGATAACGTATAGTTAGTGTTACGGAACTTGAAGAGTAGCCGTCGTAATATGTTGACCGTTGTGAACCAGAATAGAGAATGCGATGTTCGTCAGCAGTTCCAAACAGGTCGTTTACATAGAGTTGCAGTGTAAGGCAATCATGCAGAAAAGACTTATATAAAGATATATCGGTATTAAAATATCCTTTACGAACAAATTTATTACCCATATTCCCCTCTGTTTGGCCAGACAGTATTATGGAAGCCGTCATCCACTTTGTATCAAACGTATTAGTCAGCTGGAAAGAAGCAACAGGATTATTTAGATTCTTTGTTCCATTCGTATCCATGTGATACCACTGCT